>JAYULP010000421.1:0-7961 GCA_043763445.1 Polaromonas sp. | reverse complement strand
CACCCAAGCAGTGGTGTACGACCGTAACGGCGCCAACTACTGCGGGCGGCTGTGGTGGATGCTCAAGTGGCTGGGCCATGATGACGTAGCGGTTCTCGACGGTGGGCTGCAAGCATGGCAAGCCGCAGGGGGAGCCACCGCGCAATCGACCGCACTTGCGCTGAGCTCAAGCGCAGCCAACCCCGCGTTTGCGGTCAAACCGTCCAAGGTGGCACTGGTGACGGCTGAACAAATTTTGGCCCATTTGGGCCACCCCAGCCAAGCCATCATCGACGCCCGCGGCGCACCGCGGTTTCGCGGCGAGGTCGAGCCGGTGGACCCAGTAGCGGGGCACATTCCGGGTGCGTTGAATCGGCCTTTTACTGCCAACCTCGGTGCTGACGGCAAATTTAAGTCGCCAGCAGTACTGCGCGGGGAGTTTGAAGCGTTGTTGGCCGGCCGCTCACCGGCCAGCGTTGTTCACTACTGCGGCAGCGGCGTCAGTGCGGTGTCTAATATGCTGGCAATGACGATTGCCGGCTTAGGCCCAACGGCGCTGTATGCCGGCAGCTGGAGCGACTGGTGCAGCCGCCCCGACTTTGCGGTGGCGCGAAGCTGCTGACTGGGGTAATGAGCGGTTAATGCTGTGCTGGCTAATGCTGTGCTGGTTAATGCTGTGCTGGCCAAAGCCTGCCCGGCTAAAACAAACCTGTTAACTCGCTCAGGGTGAACAGAAAAAAAAATAGTTTTTTGCACCCCGCCGGGCCGGCTCGTCAGGCAAAGCAAAGCCGGCACCTTGGCAGTGCGCTTTTGCAGTCCGGTTATCGGGCAGCGGACGCCGACATTGACGGGCTTGTGGCGGCGCTACCCGAAGATGCGCCCAGTGGCACTACCGAGCTGCCGCTGGTGCCTGGCGTCTGGGTTGTCACCATTGGCGCGGTGTTGGCCGGCGCAGTGGGCATCGCCGTGTCATCGACTTTTTTGCCGCAAGCGCCCAACGCAAGCAGCGCCGACAACGCCACAACCGTTGGCAACTGGCGGGGCTTCAGTGAAAAAGAGCGCATAAAAGTTCCGGTTAAAAGTAGCTTTTTAGCCGTTAAACACGACCTGCAACGCTGCATGGGCTGCAGCTAAGTCCGGCACTGCCGGGCTGACCCGCAACGGTAGCTGCCATGCCTCGCCGGTAGTGTCAGAGGCGGCCCTGTAGGGCTGTCATCCGGCTTCGATGGCTCAGCTGCCGTGCGCCAAGCTGCTGATCACACTGACTACCGCCACACCGATCAACAGCCAGGCGATTTGGGCGGTGGTTTCGCGCGGGCTGACGCGTTTTTGCAGCTGCGGAATCAGGTCAGCCAAGGCCACATAGATAAAGCTGCTGGCGGCAACCACCAGGAAAAACGGCAGCCATGCATACAGCTGATCGACCAGCGCGTAGCCCACCACGCCACCCAGTGACGTCACCGCCCCAGCCAAAGACACCTTGGCAACGGCGGCGCGGCGATTGTCAGAGCTTGCACGCAGCACGATCAAGTCGCCCATGTGGTGCGGCACTTCATGGACCAGCACGGCCAGTGCCGCCACCACCCCAAGGCGCACGTCAGCAATGAAAGCCGAAGCAATCAAAATCCCGTCACCGAAGGCGTGCACACTGTCTCCGGCCAGCACAGCCCAGGTGCCCGACTTGGCGGCGTGCACCGGCAGGCCTGCTGGGCCGTGTGCAGCGCCGTGGTAGTCGCAGTCGGCGCGAAGTTCAAGGCCGCCATGCGCTTGCGCTGAGTTATGCCGGGCGTGGGCGTGCCCGTCGCTGGGTCCAGCGCCGTGCTCATGGCCGTGGTGCCACAGCTCGGCTTTGTCAAGGACAAAAAAGAACACCAACCCAACCAGCAAGGCCTTAAAGAGGTCACTGGCAGCGGCCTGGCTTTCAAAGGCTTCGGGCAGTAAATGCATAAAGGCAGTGGCTAGCAAAGCACCTGCTGCCAGACTCAACATGTGTTGGGTGTAGCGCGCCAGAACTCCAAAACTCAGCACCGCGGCAAGCCATACGCTGCCAATGCCGGCGGTCAGGGTGCCGATTAAAATTGCTATCAAAGTCATAGCTACTCAGGATGATGATACGCGGGCCATTGCCCAAAAAGACTCAAAAAACCCGGAAAAGGTGCTTTTTGAGGCGCCCAAAGCAAAACCCGGGCTTCAGCTCAGTTTGGCTGATCGCCTGGGTTAGCCCTGAATCTTAGCAAGAGCGCAGGCAGGCGCAAGGCTCAAACCGTCCACCGGCAGCCCGGCAATCGCCTTAGCCAACGTCGGCGTAACGCCTTGCATCTGCACACCAGCGACCTTGAGCACCGCACTGAATACCGCCTTGAAGACCGTAGCAGCCACTGTATTGGCCACTGCTGGGCTTGCCCTGGTGCGGCCGGTGACACGGTGGTCTGTGCGTGCTGCGCGAAGTCGCCCGCTGTTCGGTCGTTCGGCCCTGTGTGGCAGCCGGCACCCCGGTCACTGCGGTAATGGGCTCGGCGGCTTGCAAGGCCGCGTTAGGGCGTTGCAGCGGCGGGTCTGGCCCGGTTAAGTTAACTTCAGCCAGCGCGCTGGCCGCCGACAGCGCCGGCCACCGGTCAGTGTCAGTGCGCTGACTCCCAATTCAAGCCCACGCCAAGCTCGGCGAGCAGCGGCACTTTGAGCTTGGCCACGCTGGCCATCAGGCGCGGTACCTCCACGCGCACCCAGTCGAGCTCCGGCTCGGGCACCTCAAAGACCAGCTCGTCGTGTACCTGCATGATCATTTTGGTAGCGCGTTGTTCGCTGTCCAGCACCTTTAGGATCAGGTTCATGCTCAGCTTGATCAGGTCGGCGGCGGTGCCCTGCATTGGCGCGTTGATGGCGGCACGCTCGGCGCCGCCACGGCGCGGGCCGTTGGGGGAGTTGATTTCTGGCAAGTACAGGCGGCGGCCAAAAACCGTTTCGACATAGCCCTTGCTTTTGGCGCTTTGGCGGGTGTTGTCCATGTACTGCTTGACGCCAGGGTAGCGCTGAAAATAGCGGTCAATGTAGGCGGCGGCGGCTTTGGTTTCAATGCCCAGGTTGCGCGCCAAGCCAAAGCTGCTCATGCCATAAATCAGCCCAAAATTGATCACTTTGGCATAGCGGCGCTGCTCGTTGCTGACCTGCTCAACTGCCACACCAAACACCTCAGCGGCGGTGGCGCGGTGAACGTCCACACCGTCAGTAAATGCGGCGAGCAAAGCTTCATCGCCACTGAGGTGGGCCATGATACGCAGCTCAATTTGGGAGTAGTCGGCGCTGGCAATGCGGCAGCCGGCGGCGGCAACAAAGGCTTCGCGCACCCGGCGGCCGTCAGCGGTTTTGACCGGAATGTTTTGCAAATTGGGCTCGTTACTGCTTAGCCGGCCCGTGACCGCTACTGCTTGAGCGTAGTGGGTGTGCACCCGCCCAGTGCGCGGCAAGGCCAGCTGCGCAAGTTTGTCTGTGTAGGTTCCCTTGAGTTTGCTGAGCGAGCGGTGCTCCAGCAGCTTAGCCGGGAGCGGGTAGTTTTCGGCCAGCTTTTCCAGCACCTCTTCGTCAGTCGAGCGGGCACCACTTGGCGTTTTTTTAATCACCGGCATACCAAGCTTGTCAAAAAATATTTCACCTAGCTGCTTGGGGCTGCCCAGGTTAAACGGCTGGCCCGCAATTTCATAGGCCTCGGTTTGCAGCTGCGCGATGCGCAAGCCCAAACCGCCGCTTTGTTTGGCCAGCATAGGCGCGTCAATCAGCACACCACAGCGCTCAATGCGGTACAGGCTCTCGCTGCTGCTAAGTTCCAGCTCGTAGATAAAGCGCAATTTGTCATTGGCGGCAATCAAGGGCCACAGCACCCGGTGCACCCCCAGCGTCTGGTCAGCGTCTTCGCCCGCATAGGCAGCGGCTTTGGCGATGTCAACTTGGTTGAACTTGATTTGGTGCGCGCCCTTGCCGCACAAGTCCTCGTAGCTGATGCCCCCGCGCTGCAGGTGGCGCTCGGCTAAGCTGGCCAAGCCGTGGGGCTTGTGTACTTCCAGCACATAGCTTTGCAGCATGGTGTCGTGGGCGTAGCCCTGCACCTCAATGCCGTGGTTGGCCAGCACATGGCGGTCGTACTTGATGTGCTGGCCGAGTTTGAACCGGCGGGAGTTTTCAAGCCACGGCTGGAGCCGGGCCAGTACCTCCTCACGCGGCAACTGCGCCGCAGCGCCGGGGTAGTTGTGGCTCAACGGAATGTAGGCCGCCTCCCCTGCCGTGATGCAAAAGCTCAAGCCAACAATTTCTGCGCGCATCTCATCGAGTGACGTGGTTTCGGTGTCAAAAGCCACCAAGTCAGCTGCCTCCAAGCGGGCTAGCCAGCGCTCAAAATCAGCCCAGGTCAGCACCGTGTCCACCACCAGCGTGCTGGGCCGGCGCGCCGCCGGCGCGCCAGCAGCAGCGTCATCAAACAAACCCGGCGCGCTGTCATCCGCAATGGACAGCTGCGCCTGCTGTGATGCCGCTGCGGTGTTGGCGGCAACTAAAGCGCCTACACCGCCCGAGACACCCGAAACACCAGCAGCCGCTCGGGTCAGCCCCTTAAAGCCGTATTTATCATAAAAAATAGCCAATGCCGTTGTATCTGCTTGCTGAGTAGCTACTGAATTCATAGCAGGAAGGCCGTCAATGTACTGGCTAAGGTCACAGTCTTTTTTAATCGTCAGCAGCGCCCGGCCCTGCGGTAGCCAGTCCAAGCTGGCACGCAGGTTGTCACCGACAACGCCTTTGACCTCATCGGCCCGCGCCACCAGCGCGTCGAGCGAGCCGTACTCAAGCAGCCACTTGACAGCCGTTTTTGGCCCCACTTTAGGCACACCTGGCACGTTGTCCACTGCGTCGCCTACCAGCGCCTGGTAGTCCACCATCAAGCGCGGTGGCACGCCAAACTCGGCTTCAACGCCAGCGAGGTCGCGGCGCTTGTCGTTCATGGTGTCAATGACGGTGATGTGCGGGTCCACCAGCTGGCTCAAGTCCTTGTCGCCGCTGGAGATCACCACCTCAATGCCTTGGGCTGACGCCATGCAAGCGAGCGTGCCAATGACGTCATCGGCCTCAACCCCAGGCACGTCCAGCACGCGCCAGCCCAGCAAGCGAACCACCTCGTGCACCGGCTCAATCTGGCTGCGTAGGTCAGCTGGCATCGGGGACCGGTTGGCTTTGTAGGCCGGGTACAGCGTGTCACGAAAGGTGGGGCCTTTGGCGTCAAACACACACACGGCGTAGTCAGACGCTACCTCGCGCCGCAATTTCTGCAGCATATTGACCATGCCGCGAATCGCGCCAGTGGCCGGGCTGCTTGGGTCTGACGGGTCGGCGCGCAGGTCTGGCAGGGCGTGAAACGCCCGGTACAAGTAGCTGGAGCCGTCCACCAGCAGCAAAAGTTTTTTATCAAGGCTTGTCGAGGTGCTCATAACGCGGCATTGTCCGGGATATTGCACCAAGTTTTTCGGGGTCAAACGCCTACAATCGGGCGATGAGCCAATACCTGCGACCCTTCCTTGCCGCTGCGCTTGCAGCGTTGCCGCTGGCTGCAGCTGTGGCCCAGACCCCGGCACCTGCAACGCCGGACAGCTCACCGGCGCGACTTGAGTCGCAGGCGGCGCCACTGCCGCGTACCGACCAGAAAATCGAGCGTATCCGCACTGAAGACCAGGGCAGCCGAATTGACGAGCTGCGCGTAGGCGGCGAGACCCAGCAGATCACAGTGCAGCCAAAAACCGGCGGCGCAGCCTACGAAGTGCTGCGCGCCGAGGGCGCGCGCGGCAGTGCGCCGGCGCCAGGCAACAACGACACCAATGGCTCGCGGGTATGGAACGTGATGAAGTTTTGAGCGCACCGCCCTCGGCTCGCCGCCGCGTGACAATCTTCGTTGCTTGACTGCCGCACCCATCGTGTACCAGCGGGCCCTTCGTTTGGACTTTTATATTCATTGACTCAGGCATGGCCGTTTATACCGAAGTCGCCTTTGACGAGGCCAAAGGCCTGTTTCAAGCCTTGAGCCTAGGCACCCTTAGCCAGCTTAGAGCCGCCGCAGGCGGTATTGAAAACACCAACTACTTTGCCAGCACCGAGCGCGGCGACTACGTACTGACGCTGTTTGAACGCCTAACGTGTGCGCAATTGCCTTTTTATCTCAAGCTGATGAAGCACCTGGCCAGCCGCGGCATACCCGTGCCCGACCCGGCGGCGGACAGCCGGGGAGGCATTCTTCACAGCCTCAAGGGCAAACCAGCGGCAGTGGTTAACAAGCTGCCCGGACAAAGTCAGCTCACGCCTGAGGCCGTGCACTGTGCGGCCGTGGGCGACATGTTGGCCCGAATGCACTTGGCTGGCCAACAGTTCTCGCTGCGCCAGCCCAATTTGCGCGGCCTCGCTTGGTGGAACAGCACCGCCCCAGTGGTGTTGCCGTTTTTATCGGGCGAGCAGCGCAGCCTGATGCAAAGCGAGCTGGCGTTTCAAAACCACGTCGCAGCCCTGCCGGCTTACCAAGGTTTGCCGTGCGGTGCCGTTCATGCTGATTTGTTCCGTGACAACGTGATGTTTGACGGCGAGCAGTTGACTGGCTTTTTCGACTTTTACTTCGCCGGCTGCGACACCTTGCTGTTTGACATCAGCGTGTGCCTGAACGACTGGTGCATTGACTTGACCACAGGCGTTGCCCATACCGAGCGCCACCAGGCTTTTGTCAGCGCTTATGAGGCGGTACGCCCCTTGCGTGCAGCAGAGCATCAACTGCTGCCCGCACTGCTGCGCGCTGGTGCGCTGCGCTTTTGGCTGTCCCGGCTGTGGGACCTGCATTTACCGCGCGACGCCGCTGTGCTGACAGCGCACGACCCAAGTCATTTTGAGCGTGTACTGCGTGCTCGCCTAACCGGGTTGGGCGCAGCACCGGCGCGCATATGTCCTACTCACTGAGCGCCGCGCCGCGCTTTGACAAACTTACACCATGAAACTTCACATCGTTGCGGCCCGCGAAGGCGTTAATTGGGCCATGCTTGGCATTCGAACATTTTTCAAACAACCACTGGCTTTGTCTAGCTTGTTTTTCATGTTTATGGCGCTGTTGTCCGTAGCCACCATGGTGCCGCTCATTGGCGCCGCGCTGGCGCTGGGCTTGCTGCCAGCGGCTACGCTGGGTTTGATGGCGGCAACACAAGAAGCTAGCAGCGGTAAATTCCCGATGCCTACCATTTTGGTCAGCGCCTTCCGAGCTGGCCGCCAGCAGCTACGCGCTATGGCCGTTTTGGGCGTGCTGTATGCCACTGGATTTTTGGCGCTAATGGGCATTTCAACGCTGATTGACGGCGGCCAGTTTGCCGGGCTTTACCTGTTTGGCGGAAAAATGACGGAAGAACTGGTGCTGCAAAGCGATTTTCAAGCCGCCATGTGGGTCACGCTGCTGCTGTACATGCCGTTGTCCCTGCTGTTTTGGCACGCGCCAGCGCTGGTGCATTGGCACGGTGTGCCGCCGGTCAAAAGCCTGTTTTTCAGCTTGTTGGCATGCGGCCGAAACTGGCGCGCCCTGAGCGTCTATGGCCTGGTTTGGGCCGGGCTTTTCATCGGCGTCACTGCTGTGGTCACGACGGCGGCAGTGCTGACTGGAAACCCGGGGTTTGCGGCGGTAGCGATGTTCCCAGTGTCACTGCTGATCATGGCGATGTTTTTCACTTCGCTGTACTTCACATTTCAGGGCAGCTTTGAAGGCGGCAACGGCGTCGATCACGAGTTGAGCCCGTAGCGGCGGCAGCACCACTGGGTGAGCCAGACAACGCTGCGCACACGACTCACACTACTCACACAACAGTGAGCTTGGCCACGCTCAGTGCCAGCCATTTGACGCCGTGACGAGTAAAGTTAATTTGCGCTCGGGCGTCGTCACCACTGCCCTCCAGCAGCTGCACACGCCCCTCTCCGAACTTGGT
>JAYULP010000420.1:0-1207 GCA_043763445.1 Polaromonas sp. | reverse complement strand
GCTGCCATACCAGGCCGTCCTCGATTCAGCGCCGTAATTAGCGCATCAGGCTCAATTAATTCGGCTCGCGAAGTATTGACAAGCAGCGCTGATGGCTTCATCCGAGAAAGATCATCAAGCTTCACCGTGTAACGGGTAGTCTCCCCAAGGCGAAGATGCAGAGTTAAAACGTCTGACTGCTCAAACAAAGCGAGCCGAGAAGTCGTCACTTCGTAGCCATCTGCTTGGGCCCTTGCACGCGATTCTTCACTTCCCCAAAAAATCACTCGCATACCGAAAGCGCGGCCATATCCAGCAATCAGATGACCTATTTTTCCGTAACTCCAAACGCCTAAGGTTTTCCCCTTTAAAACCATACCGACGCCGAAGTTAACCGGCATTGATGCGGACTTCAAACCAGCCTGCTGCCATGCGCCGTGCTTTAAGTGAGCAACATAGTGTGGTATGCGTCGCATCGCAGCCATGATGAGTGCCCAGGTCAATTCGGCAGGTGCCGTGGACGATCCGCCACCGTCTGACACCACAATTCCACGCTCGGTACATGCAGCAACATCCACATGAACCCCGATTCGTCCGGTCTGTGCAACCATTTTTAGTCTAGGCAGCTTCTCAATGATTTGCCGGCTGAGCACAGTGCGCTCCCGAATCAAAACAAGAACTTCAGCATCTTTTAAGCGCACCGAAAGCTGGCCAATGCCTTTTACCGTGTTCGTGTAGACCTTGGCAGGGTACGCTTCGAGCTTAGCTGCACAGGCTAGCTTGCGCACTGCGTCTTGGTAGTCATCGAGGATTACTATGTTCATACCGATATTGTGCCTCCAAGACACTGAAGTAATTGTCAGGAAATACGCAGGAATTTCTCCTAACGACACGCCCTAATATTCTTCTGTTAGGTTTGGGTAGATGGACTTTATCTCTGGCGCCCACATCAAAATGCTATTTTTTGTCAATATCACGCAAACAACGGCTTTGTAGTCGATAACTACAAAGTACAACTAAAACTCCGTTGTTTGACGGTCGCTCCGATGCAGCATAAAGGCTCGTTACTTTGACCTGCTCCCCCTAAACCGTACCAGTTATTTTTCCAAGGAGTCCATCAACTCAGAAGAGTGATGGACATGAGAACAAGCAAATTCAGCGAAGAGCAGATCATTGGCTTTTTGAGGCCGGCCGAAGCCGGCATGCCGGTCAAGGAGATTGGCCGCAA
>JAYULP010000419.1:0-1210 GCA_043763445.1 Polaromonas sp. | reverse complement strand
AGCCCGCTGAGCACTACCAGGTCGGTGACGTGGTGCAGTTCCCCACACCAGACGGCCTGGGCCAGTATGCCGGTGCAGTGCAGCAGGTCGGCAGCGCGGCAGACGCGGTGCAATTCGACTTTAACCACCCGCTGGCCGGACAGCCGGTGGTGTTTGAAGTGCAAGTGATTGGAATTTTGTGACCACGCCGCAGCACCCTCAAGAGATTTTGCTGGCTGAGCCGCGCGGCTTTTGCGCTGGGGTAGACCGTGCCATTGAAATCGTCGAGCGGGCCTTGACCAAGTTTGGCGCGCCCATTTATGTGCGCCACGAAATCGTTCACAACACCTATGTGGTCAATGATCTCAAGCAAAAAGGCGCAATCTTCATTGAAGCGTTGGCAGATGTGCCGCCCGGAGCCACGTTGGTGTTCAGCGCCCACGGTGTGAGCCAGGCTATTGCGCGCGAGGCGCGCGCGCGGGGTTTTCAGATTTTTGACGCCACCTGCCCGCTAGTGACCAAGGTGCATGTGGAAGTGGCCAAGCTGCACAAAGAAGGCTATGAGTTCATCATGATTGGCCACAAGGGCCACCCCGAAGTAGAGGGCACCATGGGCCAGCTTGACAGCGGTATTCACCTGGTCGAGGACGTCGCCGATGTGGCGCGCATTGCGCCCTTGCAAACCGAGCGCTTGGCGGTGGTGACGCAAACCACACTCAGCGTGGACGATGCGGCTGAGATCAGCGCGGCTGTCAAAGCGCGGTTCCCGACGGTGCGTGCGCCCAAACAGCAAGACATCTGCTACGCCACCCAGAACCGGCAAGATGCAGTGAAGGTGCTCAGCTCGCAAGTTGATATTTTAATTGTGGTGGGCAGCCCGACCAGCTCCAACAGCAACCGCCTGCGCGAGCTGGCCGCCAAACTGGGCACCGAGGCCTATATGGTCGATGATGCCAGCGAGCTGCAAGAAGTCTGGTTTGAGGGCAAGTCCAAAGTCGGCTTGACCGCTGGCGCGTCAGCCCCCGAAATTTTGGTCAAGCAGGTCATTGACCGCATCAAAGCACTGGGTGCGGTGTCGGTACGCAAGTTGAGCGGCATCGAAGAGACCATCAAGTTCCCGCTGCCCAAGGGCTTGAAGCTGGACGCGCACGGCCATGTCTTTGCAGTCGGCGACAGCCAGCTGCATGGGCTGGACTGATCACCGGCTGACATAGCAACATAGCGACATAGC
>JAYULP010000418.1:0-3202 GCA_043763445.1 Polaromonas sp. | reverse complement strand
CATTGTCTTAGCACTATAGGCTGGCAGGAAACCCTGGAACTAAAGCCAAGTGTTTTAGGTCTTGGCGCACAACGTCCCGCACCGCGGTATCGGGTAGTTGGTTTACGCTGAAATAACAGGCGGCAATTAGCTTGAGCTTTTCCAGTCGGCCAAGTGAAGTCCGGCCAAGCCAGTAGCGTGTCGGGCCGCCACGCACAATTTTGTGGCCAATGTCCCGATACAAAGCAGTGGCAATACGTATCGCACGGCGGTTGCCCTTGGGTATCTGAGCCAGACCTTGATGTGAATAAGCATAAAAATCGTCAGCCAGCCTAAGCAGCTTTTGAATAGCCGCAAAGCTCTGCGCAGCTTGCGCGTTATTTTCGGGCGCACGCAACGCCTGGGCGCTGACGCCCCATTGTGCTGGTATGTAACAACGCTCGCGCGCTGCATCTTCGACAACGTCACGCGCAATATTTGTAAGTTGCATTGCGACCCCCAACGCTGTCGCATAGGGCTGTGCCTGATTGGCGGCTCCCAGAATTGGACACATCATTTGTCCCACTGTGCCAGCAACGCCGTAAGCAAACTGCAACAGCTCTTCAGTGGTTTGGATGCAACGAGGGCCAGCGTCTTGATTCAAGCAAGTCATAAAACTGCGCACCACATCAGCACTAACACCCTTGGCATACAGCATTTTTCCGACTTGCTGCCCAAAACCGGAACCAGCGTCAGGGTTAAGTACATTGCTTTCAAGCACTTGCAACTGCCTCATCCTCTCAGACCACTGGCCAAGCTGGTCTTCATCTGCCAGATCATCGGCCAGCCGAGCGAAGGCATAAAGCTGCGCTGCTTCACGCCGAGCTTCAGGCAATAGGAACCGTGCAGCCCATGAAAAGGACTTGGCGTGCGCATCCATGACCTCTTGAGCGGTCACTGCACAGATCCGAACATCAACCGCTCCACCACCTTCGCAGAGGTAACAACACCGGGGACACCCGCACCGGGGTGTGTTCCCGCGCCAACAAAGTAAAGGTTGGGTAGCGTTACGGATCGGTTTGGAAAACGAAATCCAGCAGACTGCATCAATGTGGGGGTGATGGAAAACCCTGCGCCCCAAGGAGAAAGTAGTTCTTTGGCGAAGTATTCAGGCGTGACATAAAAATCGTCAACGATATGCTGCGCAAGACCGGGTAACACCCGCTGCGCCAGGGTTGCGAGTAAGGCCGCTTTGAACGCCTGCGCGACGTCAGCCCAAACAACATTGGCTTTCAAATTGGGCACAGGCACCAGAGCGTAGAAGCTGTCGTGCCCGGCAGGGGCGCAGTCAGGATCAGTTGCACTTGGACGATGCAGGTAAATACTCAAATCCTCCGGCAGCTCCAGCGTATTAAAAATTTTGTGGAGTACTTCACGGTAAGTTTGTCCAAACAAAATCGTATGGTGCGCCACATCAGGATAGGTCGTGTTGGTGCTGAAGTACCATACAAACAAGCTCATCGAGTATTGTTTTTTGTCGATCGCATTTTTTTTGCGGTGCTTGCCTTGTAACAGGTGAGTCAACACATAACCAGGATCAGCGTTGCAAACTACCGCGTCAGCCTCGATGATGCGTCCGTTATGCAGGCGCACTCCGCTCGCTAACCCACTGCTGACCTCGATAGCTGCCACTTCAGCATTCCACACAAACTGCACACCGTGGCGCGTTGCAAGATCTACCAGCGCGTAGACCAGCTGCGCCATGCCGCCCCGAACAAACCAAACTCCCCATTTGCGTTCGAGATAGTGAATCAGACTGTAAATACTGGTAGTGTCAAAGGGATTGCCGCCGACCAAAAGCGGCTGGATACTGAACGCTTTTTGGACGTGGTGATGCTTGAAGTATTTTGCTGTTAAGGCGTACACCGAACGGTCTGCGCGGAGCCTGGCCATAGCAGGAAGCGCTTTGAGCATTGCCTGCCAACCCAAAAATGGCTGCGTGCCGAGCTCCTCGTAACCCTTCTCAAAAAGCTTTTTGGAATGCGCAAGGTAAGCAGGATAAGCAGCAGCGTCGGCCACTGAAAATTTGGCTATTTCTGCCTGAATTTGCGCTGTTGTGCCACCGTAGTCAAGGTGTGAGCCATCAGCAAACTGCATTTGGTACCAAGGCTTTACTGGCATCAACTCGACGTGATCTTCGAGCCGCTCGCCTAGCAAAGCAAACAGTTCTTCAAACAGCACTGGAGCCGTCAACACTGTGGGGCCAGCGTCGTAGCGAAAGGTTTTTTCTTGCGCATAGCGAATAAACTCCGCAGCGCGTCCTCCTGGCTTGTCGAGACGGTCGACTACCGTGGTGGCAACGCCGCGCGCAGCAAGGCGAATTGCGGCTGCTAGACCGCCGAACCCTGCACCAACGACCACCGCTGTGCTAGTAGTTGCTGAAATAACTTTACCATTGCTACCATTACGCACAACGTTGTGCTTCGAGCTGTCAATTGCCACCTGTCAATGCCTCAAATTTGTATCGAACTAAAACATCTCGAAGTTGGTGGGCATAGTTTTCCAACTGTTCGCCCATGTTGAACGGCAAGCGCCGTGCCATCGCGCTAGAAAAGTCGATCTTTTCAAGTCCCAACTGTTTGGCCTTTTCGACCGACTCGTCAATGGCACCAGTCGTGCCGAAAATAGAAATAATGTTGCATGCCTTGTGTGAAGCAGCAGAAAACATGTCTCGTTGAACGTCATGCAAATCGTCAGCAATTTGATAACCCACCGCAAACGCCTCGGCAGCGCGGCAAGCAGCTGCCGAATAATCTTGATAACCAGCAGCGAGAAGTGCTAGCTCAATTGGCAGACTCAATAGCGCGCCTGATTTTGCTATGGCTATTTTTTGATATCTGACAAGACAAAGCGTTTCATCTGTCGTTTGATTGCTCTCGGCAAGGTCTGCACATTGCCCGTCGATTGCGGTCGAAATACGACTGTGTACCAATGAAATTAGGTCAGCTAACGCAGCTGAATTGCTAAGCTTGCACAGGGTTGCATAGGCAGCAGACAGCAACAGGTCGCCAGTGCAAATTGCTGTGTTGACATCGAATCGGGCCCAAACAGCCAATTGTCCGCGACGCATTGTGTCGCGGTCTTGGATGTCGTCATGCACCAATGAGGCGTTATGGAGCAGCTCGACAGTTGCTGCGATAACAATAGCGTCCGCTTGACTTAAGCCAACGGCTAGCCCTGCATG
>JAYULP010000417.1:0-1213 GCA_043763445.1 Polaromonas sp. | reverse complement strand
GATCGCCGTTACAGGCGAGTTAGACAACGCCCAAGGCACGATTAGCAGCAACGCTGATTTAGCTTTAAGCGCAGGCAGCCTGAGCAATACGCAGGGCCTAATTCAGACCAACGGGATATCCTCACTGTCGATTACTACCGCTGGCGTACTTGACAACACATCACAAGGCAAAATCGCAACTGGTAACGCTGCTATCCAAGTGGGTCAGCTGCGCAATGACGCAGGCAGCATCACCGTCGCAAACAGACTTGATGTAATAGCTCAAGGTGCTGTGGGCAATACCCAGGGTGGTGTTATCGCGGCAAACGAAGCCCTCACCGTCACCGCTGACAGACTAGACAACACGGGCGGCACGATTGCGTCAGTGAGAAACAACATTAGTTTCACCACAACGGGGGTAACAATTAACAATGCGGGTGCAATCAAAGCCGCAGGCGATGTAAGTCTTATCAACAGAGGTCTGTCAAACACAGTTGCGGTGGGCACAAGCGACGAGGCATTGATATCTGGCCGCAACGTGACCGTACAAACAAACGGGCAGGCCTTCAACAACAGCGGCGGAACAGTCGCCGCCACTCAAGCGGCTAACTTACAAACCGGCGCGCTAAACAACAACGGCGGGTTGATCCAAAGCGCTACTGGCTTGACCATCAACACGTCAGGTCAGCTACTTACCAATACCAACGCAAGCAACTATGCAGGCAACAATTTGGGCACATTAGGCGGCATAGCCGCCCAAGGCGCGCTGGTATTGAACACAGGTAATATTAACAACACTGCAGGCTACATTGGCGCAGTAGGCAGTATCAATGCCACCACCGGCAATGTCGTTAACCAAGGCGGGCAAGTTGTTAGCCGAGCTGCGGCTACCTTTAACAGCGCAGGCTTTGACAATCGCAGCGGGCAGGTGCAGGCCATGGGCGACCTTACCGTCCACACCCCAGGCACGATTGACAACACCGCAGGCCTGCTGCGCAGCGACAACACCACCGCGCTGGCGGCGGCTACGGTCATCAACAGCAACAGCCACACCGGCGGCACAAACCAAAGCACGAACTTGGGTATTGAGGGTAGCAATGTTTTCATCACCGTCAACACCTTGGCCAACGACATTGGTGCGATTCGCGCTGACAACGACATCACGGTGGTCAGCAGCGGCAGCATCAACAACACTGGCGGACTGATCAACGCAGGCAACGCACTGACGGTACGC
>JAYULP010000416.1:0-3204 GCA_043763445.1 Polaromonas sp. | reverse complement strand
CTCGCCCTGCATCAGCCGAATTAAGACCTGCGGCTGGCGACCCCAGGCAATGACGGTGCAAGCTCCCGAGCTTGCAGCGCGTTTGGCCGCCAAGATCTTAGTGATCATGCCGCCCCGGCCAACGCTGGAGCCTGCGCCGCCTGCCATCGCTTCAAGCGTTGGGTCACCCGCGCGGGCAACCTGCACAAATTGCGCGCTTGGGTCTTTGCGCGGGTCGGCGGTGTAGAGTCCTTTTTGGTCCGTTAGGATCACCAAGGCATCTGCATCTACTAGGTTGGCTACCAGCGCGCCAAGGGTATCGTTATCACCGAACTTGATCTCGTCGTTGACAACAGTGTCGTTTTCATTGATCACCGGCACAACCCGCAAGCTAAGAAGGGTCAACAGGGTAGAGCGTGCGTTCAGGTAGCGCTCACGGTCGGCCAGGTCGGCGTGGGTCAGCAGCACTTGCGCGCTGCCGATACCGTTTTCGCGCAAACAGCTTTCATAGACCTGTACCAAACCCATCTGGCCCACGGCGGCGGCGGCCTGAAGCTCGTGGATGGCTTTCGGGCGCTCCGACCAGTTCAGCCGTTTCATGCCCTCGGCAATGGCACCGCTGCTGACCATAATGACTTCACGGCCGTCTTTGACGAGCGCTGCCAATTGGCTACACCAGTCGCCAATGGCCTCGGCATCCAAACCCTGGCCTTCGTTGGTCACCAAGCTGGAGCCCACCTTCACCACAATACGGCGGGCTTTTTGCACAATAGAACTGCTGGAATGGTCTTGCATCGGTCAAAAAAGAGTGATAAACGTAGTTTGCCCGCGTACCTGCTTCCTATATTGCTACACTATTTATAGCAGTCAAACTCACGCTTGTGCAGCTGTCAAGCCTGCGGGCTGGGTTCTGCCGGGAGCTCGACAAATCTTGGGTCCACTTCGGCGACGGGTTGCTCGCTCTTTTGTACTTCGCTGATGTGCTTGTAGATCGTTTTGATGAGCTGCTCGCAGCCTTCGCGGGTCAGGGCGGAAATTTCAAATACAGGGCCTTTGAATTTAAATCGTTTGACGAAATCTTTGACCACAGCGGCGCGCCCATCTTTGTCCACCATATCGAGTTTGTTTAGCACCAGCCAACGCGGCTTGGCATACAGCGCTTCGTCATATTTTTTGAGTTCTCCGACAATCGCTTTGGCTTGCGCTACCGGGTCAATGCTTTCGTCAAAAGGAGCCATGTCCACCACATGCAGCAGCAGGCGGGTGCGCTGCAGGTGTCGCAAAAACAGATGGCCCAGCCCAGCGCCTTCAGACGCGCCTTCAATTAGCCCGGGGAGGTCGGCAATCACAAAGCTTTGCTCGGGCGCTACGCGCACCACGCCCAAGTTAGGGTGCAAGGTCGTGAACGGGTAGTCAGCGATGCGTGGGCGGGCATTTGAGACAGCCGAGATAAAAGTAGATTTACCGGCATTGGGCATGCCGAGCAGGCCCACATCGGCGAGCACCTTGAGTTCTAGCTTGAGACTCTTGCGGTCGCCGGGCCAGCCCGGTGTCTTGCTGCGCGGCGCCCGGTTGGTCGAGCTCTTAAAACGCAAATTACCAAAGCCGCCGTCCCCGCCTTTGGCGATCAGAATCTGCTCACCTGGCTCTAACAACTCAAACAGAGTCTCGCCAGTTTCGCTGTCGCTCAAGATGGTGCCCACTGGCATTTTCAAAATAACGTCGTCGCCCTTGGCCCCAAACATGTCCGAGCCCATGCCATGACCGCCGTTTTTTGCGTCGTGCCGGCGAGAAAAACGAAAGTCAACCAACGTGTTCAAGTTGATGTCCGCCATGGCGTAGACATGGCCACCACGTCCGCCATCACCGCCGTTGGGTCCGCCGAACTCTTTGTATTTTTCGTGGCTGAACGAGACGCAGCCGCTCCCGCCATCACCGGCAGCAATGTCAATAAAGGCTTCGTCGACAAATTTCATGGTGCACTCAAGGGCTTGTGGCAAAACCACGGGGTAGAGGAAAACAGCAATACTCAAGACAGTGTTGGTCTGCAGCAGGACAGGTCAATGTGCTTGCCAAACAAAAAAGCCCCGACCAGTCGGGGCTCTGCCACGCGAGGCGTTGCCTCGCTTACGCTGGCGTCACATTCACGGTTTGCTTGTTCATGGCACCTTTGATGCAAAACGACACTTGGCCGGCTGTCAAAGCGAACAACGTATGGTCCTTGCCAACTCCAACATTCACACCAGGGTGAAACTTTGTGCCACGCTGCCGCACAATTATGCTGCCAGCGCTGATAACTTCGCCGCCAAACTTTTTGACACCGAGCATTTTGGGCTGCGAATCACGCCCATTTCGCGTAGAGCCGCCGCCTTTTTTCTGTGCCATTTTCTAGTATTCCTGAAACGAGTTGATGCGAGCCACCGTATTGACCACCGCTAGGTTTAACCAGCGATAGCGCCAATCTGCAGTTCAGTGAAGTTTTGGCGATGGCCTTGGCGCTTTTGGTAGTGCTTGCGGCGACGCATTTTGAAAATGCGTACTTTGTCGTGCCGACCGTGGGAGACCACCGTTACCGTGACTGTTGCACCTAGTACCAAGGGCGTACCGACTCTCATGGTGCTGCCTTCGCCGACAGCTAACACTTGGTCGATAACGATTTCTTGGCCTACGTCCGCAGCAATCTGTTCTACTTTAATTTTTTCTCCGGCAGCAACTTTGTATTGTTTGCCACCGGTTTTTATGACCGCGTACATGTAAGACCTCTCGAAGTGGGTTCCATAAAATGTGTTTTTATGAAGCCCGTGAGCTTAACATGCCGGCCCGGAGCTGTCTAGCTAGTGGCCTGTCCAGCAGCGGCTAGGCCATGCCGCATACGGGGCGGTGTCGCTTCATATAATTGAGGCTGTTTTACTGGCTGGATAGTTTTTGTCTGCAAATTTTTCAAGTGCTGCGGCTGCACTGGCGCTCATCGAACATGACATGCAGTCCATGGACGCTGTGATTGCAAGACGTTTGCGCTCTGACGTGCCGCTGGTAGCCGAGGTGTCTCAATACATTATTGCTGCAGGCGGTAAACGGCTGCGTCCCGCACTGTTGTTGTTGATGTCGGGGGTGCTCGGGTTTCACGGCAGCCAGCGTCACAACCTAGCGGCGGTGGTGGAGTTCATCCACACCGCGACGCTGCTCCATGATGATGTGGTGGACGAATCCAAACTGCGGCGGGGC
>JAYULP010000415.1:0-3215 GCA_043763445.1 Polaromonas sp. | reverse complement strand
CAGCGGGCCAGAGCGTCGCCTCACTGCGCGAGCTGCTCGGCGTGATCAGTGCCCACGAGTGGCGTAAAAAAGGCGTAGCGTTTGAGGTGCTCGGTCCGCCGCCAACCAACCGTATTCACCCCCATTACGGCGTGTTTTCGCCGGTGCGCGGCGAGTATGTGCAACTGGTAGCGACAGCGCCGCTGCCAACCCCACGCCCGCCCAAGTTTGTGGTGTTTGACATTGGCACTGGCACCGGTGTTTTGTCGGCAGTGATGGCGTTGCGCGACGTAGACCAGATTGTCGCCACCGACTGTGACCCACGGGCGCTGGTGTGCGCGCGCGAAAACCTGCATCGCCTGCGGCTGACCGCGCCGATCAAGCTCATGCAGGCGCACCTGTTCCCCGAAGGCTTGGCCAGCGTCATCATTTGCAATCCGCCGTGGCTTCCTGCGCGAGCTGGCTCACCGCTTGAAGGCGCTGTGTACGACGAAGGCGGCCGCATGTTGCTGGGGTTCATTCAGGGCCTGGCCGCGCACTTGGCCCCACATGGCGAGGGCTGGCTGGTGCTGTCAGACTTTGCCGAGCACTTGGGTTTGCGCACCCGTGTCGAGTTGCTGGCCGCCTTCAAAGCCAACAAGCTCAAGGTGCTAGAGCGTATCGACGTGAAACCCCAGCATCCCAAAGCGCTGGACGCCAGCGACCCGCTGCATGCGGCCCGCGCAGCCGAGCTCACCTCGCTGTGGCGGCTGGGCGCGGTCTAAAAACTGTGATTGTTTTGGCCCCGATGGAAGGGCTGCTCGACTTCGTGCTGCGCGACATCCTCACGCAGGTCGGCGGTATTGACCGCTGCGTGTCCGAGTTCATCCGCATCACGGACCAGTTGCTGCCCGAGCGGGTGTTCACCCGCATCGTGCCGGAACTGCTCAGCGGCGGCTGCACCCCGGCGGGCGTGCCGGTGCGGGCGCAGCTGCTTGGCTCGGACCCGGCCTGCATGGCCGACAACGCCGCACGGCTGGCCAGTCTGGGGCCGGCTGGCATTGACTTGAATTTTGGCTGTCCGGCCCATGTGGTAAATCGCCACGGCGGCGGCGCAGCGCTGCTCAAGGAGCCGGACATGCTGTATGCCATCGTCGCAGCCGTGCGGCGTGCAGTGCCGGCCGACATGCCGGTATCGGCCAAAATGCGCCTGGGCTACAACGACGATGCTCTGGCAGTGGACTGCGCACAGGCCATTGCTGACGGCGGTGCCAATGAGCTGGTAGTACATGCCCGCACCAAAGTGCAGGCCTACAAGCCGCCTGCGCACTGGCACCGCATTGCCGACATCCGTGCGGCGGTGCGTATTGCGGTGGTGGCCAATGGCGACATTTGGACCGCAGACGACGCCCAACGCTGCCGTGCAGCGTCGCATTGCCACAGCCTGATGATTGGCCGCGGTGCAGTTGTCAACCCGGGGCTGGCGTTGGCTATCCGGTCAATGGACGGCGAGCCGGCTGCACCACGCCTTACCTGGGCCGGACTGCTGCCGCTGATCGGCGAGTTTTGGCACATCGTTTGCACCCGGCTGGACGCCAAAGCCCAAGCCGGGCGGCTCAAGCAGTGGCTGAACTTTTTGCGCCGCCATTACCCCGAGGCGGAACTCGCTTATCAGGCGTTAAAGACGGTGACGAATCCGGCGACTGTCAACGCATGGCTGGCGGCCAACGGCTTGCGGCCAAAGCCACCACGACTGATTTAACCTGCCGCTAGCGGGACGACGAGTTTTGACGGGTTCGTGGATTACGGGTCAAGCCCGCAATGACAAACGGGGAGCTTGGTGGTGAGGTAGTGCGCAGCCGAGGGTGCTGCGTGTAGTGCGTTGGGCGGTTATGCGGGGAGCTTGGTTTTGAGGTGGGGCGCAGCCGAGGGTGCTGCGTGTAGTGCGTTGGGTGGCTATGCGGGGAGCTTGGTTGTGAGGTGGGGCGCGCGCTGATGGGTGACTTTTTCAGGTCGCAGTTGTTGCAGGCGGTTATCCAGCCGGTGTGACGTATCCCCGCTCAAAGCTGCGCTTAACGTCATCGTAGTCAAGCGAGCTCCCCCCGCGCCGCAGTTTGTGCGCAAACCTTGCCTGACAGATGCACAAATGCACAAATTGATACAAATTTCCCGTTGTCAATTGACACGCCGTTATCTGGATGCATCGACTCTTTGTAAGTAAATGTGCTTAAATGTAAGATTAGCGAATAAACCGCAAGTGTGTTTCAGCAAAAAAATCAGCATGCAGCTGCAAAAAATTCACACCGCACAACTTCAAGGTTTTCTACTTTTCTAAAACTTCAATGGCTCGATCACTGTTCCAACCTTCAGCGCAAGGCCTGCTTTCGACGCTCCAAAGCCCCATAAAATTTTGCTTGTTTTGTCCTCGTCTGCTCGCCAGTTTCGTCGCGTATCGGCGCCCACTTGTTGCAACGTTGATCTGTGTAGTTTCAGCGGGAGCACTCGCTCAGACGGCAGCGCCGCCCACATCAAGCGATATTGCTCAAGAGCAGCGTCGTCAGCAGCTCAGAAACGAGGCTGAACGCCAGCGCTTAGAGCGTAGCGCGGACGCGCGCACACCTGGCGAGACAGCCTTGACAGCGGACTTGCTTGCTGCGACTGAAGATCCATGCTTTACGTTAAGGCACTTCAAAATCGTAGGAAACGACTCAGCGCGGTTCGGCTGGCTGATTGACTCACTCGCTGGCGCTGACAACGCAGACTCGCCTGTAGATCGGTGCTTAGGTTCTCAGGCAATTGCACTACTTATCAAACGTGCGCAAAGCGCCTTGGTCGCACGGGGCTTTGTCACCAGCCGCGTACTTGCCGAGCCGCAAAACTTAGCCAGCGGCACACTAAAACTGACCGCCATAGCAGGGCGTGTTCGCGCTATTGAGTTTGCAGAACCTATTGATCAACGTGTGACCAAAGCAACTCAGTGGACCGCTGTACCAATCAAGCCCGGCGACGTTCTAAGAACTTATCCGTAAATAACGTTGACAGTTAACTTCACCTTGCGAAACGCAATGATCCCTGCCGCAAGGTGGTTGAGTGCAAGGAAACTGCGCTCGAGTTTTTCGTAACGTACCAGCAACTTGCGAAAGCGATTGAACCAGCCGTGGCAAACCTCCACCACCCAACGCCTGGCTTTCTTGTCGGGATGGCGACGCTTGGCTTGTTTTTCTTTCGAGCGACTCACCACATGCGCAATGTAGCCA
>JAYULP010000414.1:0-8087 GCA_043763445.1 Polaromonas sp. | reverse complement strand
GGGCACAGCGACAGGCCAATGCTGCTGGCCGGGGCCGCCGTCGAGGCATTCGTCGTTTGCCGTGCAAACGTCCGCACCAGCCGCGCGGCCTGCAAGTTCAGCGCCAGCGTGAATCGCCAGCTGGCCAGGCGAATGCCGGCGCGCAACAGCTCCAGCGTGCCAACGCCAGCATGGTCAAAATACCGCAGTGTGGCCCGCTCGCCTTCAGCGCACACCAAAGGCCAGCCTTGCCACTGGCCGCTGGCGGTGCTCGCTAGCAACTGCCGGTCGGTGAGCACTAAGGCCGCGCGCACAAAATTCAGTCGCTCGTCAAGGTCAACCACCAAGCGCTGCAACACGTTCTCTTGGGTTGCGAGCTGTGGGTCCAAGCCGGTAAAGATCGGGTCGGCGCTGCCAGCGTCGCTGCTCAATAACTTCACTGGAGACTTAATTTGCATGTGTTGGGGTCCGGGGAGCGCTGTGGTGCGGTGTCGTCTGAAAATAGCGGGGCTTCAGTGGTCAAATTGGCGCGCGCGCAGGCGGTGTAAGCGCCGTGCGTTGACCGAGCGAGTTCCCCAATTTTCACTCAAGTTAGCGAGCCAGCTCCGGCCTAGTGGTGGCGGCGCGGTTTGACCGCTAAGCGCCAGCAACAGAGGGCGCAGCCGGTTTTGTCGTGTGCAACGCCTACGGGCCTGTTTTTGCTTTTATTCGCCTCTTTTTTTTATTTGCTCTTTTGCTTGCGCCCCACACCATGAGCCATCACGACGCTATTGAACTGCTGCGGATTAACTATTTACGCGGGCCCAATATCTGGACCTACCGGCCGGTTCTTGAAGTCTGGCTAAGCCTCGGCAGGCTCGAGGACTTCCCGTCCAACCGGCTGCCCGGCTTTACTGAGCGTTTAACGGCGTGGTTGCCGGCCCTGCAAGAGCACCACTGCGGGGTCGGCGAGCGTGGCGGATTCTTGCAGCGCCTGCAGCAAGGCACCTGGGCCGGCCATGTGCTCGAGCATGTGGTCATTGAGCTGCTCAACTTGGCAGACATGCCGACCGGCTTTGGCCAAACCCGCAGCACGTCGCAGCGCGGCGTCTACCGCATGGTGTTTCGTGCCCGCGACGAGCAGGTGGCCCGCACCGCGCTGGCTGAAGGCCACCGGCTGCTGATGGCCGCCATCAACAACACGCCTTTTGGCCGCGCTGATGTGCAGGCGTCAATTGAGAAAGTCCGCGCCACAGTGGACGCCTGCTACCTGGGCCCCAGCACCGCGGCGATTGTGGCGGCCGCCACCGAGCGGGGTATTCCACACATCCGCCTGAACGACGGCAACCTGGTCCAGCTGGGCTACGGCGCCAGCCAGCGCCGCATCTGGACAGCAGAAACCGACCTGACCAGCGCCATCGCCGAGGGTATTGCCCACGACAAGGACCTGACCAAAACCTTGCTGGCCACTTGCGGCGTGCCGGTGCCTGAGGGTCAGATCGTCTCCAGCCCAGCCGAGGCCTGGGGCGCTGCCGAAGACATCGGCCTGCCGGTAGTGGTCAAGCCATCGGACGGCAACCACGGCCGGGGCGTGTCGCTGGAGCTGACTTCCCGCGAGCAAGTCGAAGCCGCCTTCAAAGTGGCGCAGCCGCACGGCAGCGACGTGATGGTGGAGCGCTTTGTGCGCGGCCATGAGCACCGGTTGCTGGTGGTGGGCGGGCGGGTGGTGGCCGCAGCGCGGGGCGACGTCGCCAGCGTCATTGGCGACGGCGTGCGTACGGTTCGGGCACTGGTTGACGCCCAACTCAACACTGACCCCCGGCGTGGGCTGCAAGAAGACTTTCCGCTCAGCCGCATTGACATTGACAACGACGCCGCTGTCGCGCTGGACTTACAGCGCCAGCAACTAAGCCCCGATGCAGTGCCCGCTGTTGGCCGCACGGTGCTGATTCAGCGCAACGGCAACGTCGCTGTTGACTGCACCGACGAGGTGCATCCAGAGGTCGCGCACCTGGTGTCACTAGCGGCCCGGGTGGTTGGGCTGGACATTGCCGGCATCGACGTGGTGGCCGAAGACATTTCGCGGCCGCTGCTGGCCCAAGGCGGCGCGATTGTCGAGGTCAACGCTGGCCCGGGTTTGCTGATGCACCTCAAGCCTGCGCAGGGCTCACCGCGGCCAGTGGGACGCGCCATCTGCGAGCATTTGTTTGCCGAGCAGGCGCCCAAGTCCGACAGCGTGGACGCCGCAACTGCCTCGGTCAGCGGCCGTATTCCGCTGGTGGGCGTTGCCGGCTCACAGCAAACCCAGGTCGTAGCGCGGCTAGTTGCGTGGCTACTGCACCTGTCCGGCCGGGTAACTGGACTGGCCTGCCAAGACGGTTTGTTTTTAGACCAACGCTGCGTTGAAAACACCAACAGCGCGCACTGGGAGGCCGGCCAGCGCCTGCTGATGAACCGGACCGTACAGGCTGCCGTTTTTGAGAACAACGCCGCGGCTATTTTGCGAACGGGTCTGGCCTACGACCGTTGCCAGATCGGTATCGTCACTGACCTGCTGGGATCTGAGGAGCTTGGCGAATTCGACGTGAGCACCGAGGCGCAGCTGTTCAAGGTCTTGCGCTCACAAGTCGATGTGGTGCTGCCCGGTGGCGCCGCCGTGTTGAACGCCGCCTGTCCCGGCCTGCTCGACATGGCGGTGCTGTGCGACGGCGAAGTCATTTTTTACGCCTCAACACCCCAAGCGCTGGCCAGCGCAGCGGCCAATACCCACCGCGAACAAGGCGGGCGCTGCCTTTTTGTAAGCCAAGATCAAATCGTGCTGGCTACTGGCAACTCGGAGTCATTTTTGCCGGGCTTGGGTAAGTTAAACGCCTGGCACCAGCGGCACCATGCCGCCATCACCGACGGCACGCTGCTGGCGGCAGTGGCAACCGCCTGGGCGCTGGGTATTTCGCTTAACCTAATTGGAGCGGGCATCAAGGCGTTTGAGCCGCTGGACAGCACGAGCCAAACCGTCAGCCATTAGCTGCGGCCCCAATCGCCATTCAAGCCCACCTCGATTACCACCAACAGCTCGCCAAACGGATCACGACATGCAAGTCACACGCCTACGCGCCTTGCGCGGCCCCAACCTCTGGAGCCGGCACACCGCGCTCGAAGCCATCGTGGTGTGCTTGCCAGAGTCCTGTTGCCTGAGCCGGCGACCAGGCTTTGAAGCCCGCGTTCGCGCCCTGTGCCCGTCGATGGGACCACTGCGCCCGGCAGCCCAAAACGGCCAGCCCGTCACCATCTCACTGGCCCATGTGCTGGAGTGCGCTACGCTGCAACTGCAGGCGGCCGCCGGCTGCCCGGTAACGTTCAGCCATACCGCGGTGACACTGGAGCCGCGCACCTATCAGGTCATCGTCGAGTACACCGAGGAAGCTGTTGGCCGCTTAGCCATGACATTGGCTCAACAGCTAATTCACGCCGCGCTGGGCGAAGGTGACTTTGATGCTGACCACGCCATTGCGCAGCTGCGCGAACTTGACGAACAAGAGCGGCTGGGCCCAAGCACCGGCGCGATTGTGGACGCCGCTACGGCCCGCGGTATTCCGTATCGCCGGCTGACGCGCGGCTCCCTGGTGCAGTTTGGCTGGGGCGCACGCCAGCGCCGCATTCAAGCCGCTGAGCTGGACGCTACCAGCGCCGTGTCGGAGTCCATCGCGCAAGACAAAGACCTGACGAAAAAGCTGTTGCGTGCAGCCGGTGTACCCGTGCCCATGGGCCGACCGGTTAGCGGCGTCGATGACGCCTGGGCTGCCGCATTGGACATTGGTGTGCCGGTGGCCGTCAAGCCGCAGGGCGGCAACCAAGGCAAAGGCGTGACCGTTAATGTCACCCAGCGCGACCAGATGGTGGCGGCCTACCAGTCGGCGGCAGAGCACGGTGGCGTGATGGTGGAAAAATTTCTGCCGGGCAGCGACTTTCGCCTGCTGGTGGTGGGCAGCACCGTGGTTGCCGCCGCACGGCGTGAGCCACCCCAGGTTGTTGGCGACGGGCTGCACACGGTGCGCGCGCTGGTCGAGCTGGTCAACCAAGACCCCAAACGCGGTGAAGGTCATGCTACCTCGCTGACCAAAATCCGTTTTGACGATATCGCCGTGGTCCGCCTGACCTCGCAGGGCCTGACCCCCGAGTCGGTGCCCGCCAAAGGCCGCCGTGTGGTGCTGCGCAACAACGCCAATCTGAGCACTGGTGGCACCGCCACCGACGTGACTGACGACGTACACCCGGCCTTGGCTGCACGCGCTGTAGCGGCAGCGCAAATGGTGGGCCTGCATATTTGCGGCGTCGATATGGTGTGCGAGAGCATGCTGCAGCCGCTTGAGAGTCAGCATGGCGGTATCGTCGAAGTCAACGCCGCCCCCGGCTTGCGTATGCACCTGTCACCGTCCTACGGCAAAGGCCGCGCCGTGGGGGTGGCGATAGTCAACGAGTTGTTCCCGCCCGGCGACACCGGCCGGGTGCCAGTTATTGCAGTTACCGGCACCAACGGCAAAACTACGACTACCCGGCTGATTACCCATTTGCTGACAGCCCATGGCTGGCGGGTCGGCATGACCAACACTGACGGTGTGTATGTCGATGGCCGCCAAACCGACAGCGGCGACTGCAGCGGCCCCAAAAGCGCACGCAATGTGCTGATGCACCCAGATGTTGACGCCGCCGTGTTTGAAATTGCACGCGGAGGTGTGTTGCGCGAAGGCCTGGGTTTTGACCGTTGCGAGGTGGCGGTGGTCACCAACATCGGCAGTGGCGACCACCTCGGCTTGAACTACATCACCACGGTGCAGGACCTCGCCGTGCTCAAACGGGTTGTGGTGCAAAACGTCGCAGCCGGTGGCTATGCGGTCCTCAACGCGGGCGACCCCAGCGTGGCGGCAATGGCCAGCAGCTGCCCCGGCAAAGTGATTTTTTTTACAGCCGACCGTAGCCATCCGGTCATGGCGACACACCGGGCGCAAGGCAAAAGGGTGGTGTTTGTCGATGGCCCAATGCTGGTGGCCGCCGAGGGCGCACGCGTCGAGCGCATTGCACTGAACAGCATTGCACTCACCCGAGGCGGCACGATTGGTTTTCAGGTCGATAACGCCATGGCCGCCGTAGCCGCCGCCTGGGCAGTGGGCGTTAATTGGGATGCACTGCGCAGCGGCCTGGCCAGTTTTGTCAACGACGCCCACAACGCGCCAGGCCGCTTTAATGTCATGGACTACCGCGGTGCCACCGTCATTGCCGACTACGGCCACAACCCGGATGCCATGCGGGCGCTGGTAGCGGCGGTGAACGCAATGCCGACGGCTACCGGCCAGCGGCGCTGTGTAGTCATCAGCGGGGCCGGTGATCGGCGCGACAGTGACATCCGCGACCAAACCCAGATCCTGGGCGCAGCGTTTGACGACGTTATCCTCTACCAAGATGCGGCCCAACGCGGCCGCGCTGACGGCGAGGTGATGGCACTGCTGCGCCAAGGACTCGAAGGCGCGCCACGTACCCGGCGCATTGACGAAGTTCGCGGCGAGTTTTTGGCCATTGACACCGCGCTGGCGCGCCTGCAACCCGGCGACTTGTGCCTGGTGCTGGTAGACCAAGTGCAGCAGGCCCTGAGCCATCTGGCCAACTGCGTCGCTACTAGCGCAGATGTCACCACCGCCGCGGTGTAGCACTAAGGCTGCGGGCCATACCCGGTTTCAAACTAAAACGGTTGACTTTTAAGACAAATCAAGCGTTGGCCGTTGCTTTTGCTTCTTGGTTAGCTACTTATTTAATAGCATAACAATCACCTGGGTCGCCACACTGGCGGTGGACTACAGCCGGCGCGACGACCGCACGGTAGCGCACTTTGTGCCTATCGGGCCACTGCGCGTTCTGCAGAGCCTGCACCGCGAGGGCAACCGCATTTGCCACCCCGTCATCGTGCATCCGTCTGGCGGCTTGGTCGGCGGCGACACCCTGGACTTGCGCTTTAACGCCGCGTCTGGCGCGCACGGGCTGGCCATCACCCCCCAGCGCAAGCCACTTTTACCGCGCCAATGGCCGAGATTCACAGCGCGATTAAAGCGTTGCCCAAAGCCTACCAAAGTGAAATTAGCGAGCAAGGCGCGGGCTTGTCTGGCGGGCAAAAGCAGCGGACTACCGGCAGCCGAAGCGGCGCAAACGCTCCGCTGCAGCCAGGTACTCATTGCCTTGGGGCACACCAGCGAGCTGTAGCGGGCCGACATACTCAAGTGACAACCGTTTACACACGGCCACCCGGCTCTTTTTGTTCAGCGAAAACACAAGCTCTGGTGCTGCCGTGAGCCGTAGAATTCGCTACTTTTTTTATAGCGTTAAACGGTCTAGACACAACGGCTAACGCTTGTTTTGATCAAAACTCAGGTGTTTTCGGTACTTGAGGCGGCTGGCGCGCAAATTACAGCAGCGCTGACATCGCTTGCGGCTGACGGCTCTGGCAGCGCCATGGCCAGGGTGCGCGCCTGGCCAAAAATTGTCCAAGTAGCGATGAACATGGCGGCCACCAGCGGGCCAATCACAAAACCGTTTAACCCGAAAATCCCCATGCCGCCCAGCGTGGACACCAGCACTACATAGTCAGGAATTTTGGTGTCCTTGCCCACCAGCAGTGGCCGCATGATGTTGTCGACCAAGCCAATGACAACAACGCCAAACACCACCAAGCTGGCACCTTTGACGACGTCACCGGTAGCCAGCAGGTAAATGGCTACTGGCGCCCAAACCAGCGCAGCGCCCACCGCTGGCAGAAGTGACAAGAACGCCATCAACGTGCCCCACAGCACCGGGGCGTGAATGCCCAGCGCCCACAGCGCCAAGCCGCCGAGTGCGCCTTGCAGCGCCGCCACAGCGACATTGCCGCGCACCGTTGCACTGATGACTGTGACAAACTTGCTCAGCAGGTCCGCCTTGATGCCTTCGTCCAGCGCGATGGCCCGGCGCACATAGCAGGCGAGCATATGGCCGTCACGCAGCCAGAAAAACATGATGTACAGCATGACAAAAAAACTTACCACGAAGTCAAAGGTGTTCTGCCCGATATTGACCGCCTGTGTTGCCAGGTACTGACCGCCTTTGGACAGGCTCGAGATCAGCCGCTCCAAAACTGCGCCCTGGTTGCCAAGGCCAAAGCGCTCCAACAGGCTCAGCACCCAACTGGGCAGCGCGCTGTAGATTTGCTGAAAATACAGCGCTGGGCTGAAGTCACCGGACTGCATGCGGGCGTACAGCAGCGCTGCTTCCTGCACCAGCGACGCCACGATCATGCCCAGCGGCAAGATCACACCAACCAAAATGACGCTCAGCGTCGCCAAGGCGGCCAGGTTGGGTTTTTGCGGCCAGCGGACCAGCATCCACAAAAACAGCGGGCGAAACATCATGGCAAAAATGGCGCCCCAAAACACCGCGCCGTAAAACGGCGACAGCACCCAGCCAAACGCTAGCGTGACCGCCACCAGCAAGCAAATGAACACCTTGTTTTCAAAGGCAATGGACTGCGCGAGGCGGGAAAGTTTCATGGTGTGGGGCCAAACTGAAAAGTACGCTGGTAAAAAGCAAATTGCAGGTGATGGTAGCGACACACGGCTGCGGTGTGTGCAGCGATGTGCCGCTAGCGACATGCAGCCGGTGCTGAGTTACCCATTAAAGGCCGGTGCGCCGCCAATTACAGACAAAATTACGCCGGCGGGCGGCGGGCGGCGGGCCCGGAAAACTTGCCGCGTGGACGCGCAGGCTGAAGCGGTTCAACGTCGGCCCTACCTTCGAGCTGATAGGCTTGAGCGCTAGCGAGTTGACAACGGCGCAGTGTCTGACAGACAACGGCCACACGGGTTTCTTACCATTGACGCTCTTTACAAGTGGCAATTTGTTAAAACTATTTAAAGGCAATCTTTTATGTCCAATACCCTTGGCTACGCAGCCCAGTCGGCTACCACGGCGCTAGCTCCTTTCAGGTTTGACCGGCGCGAGCCCGGCCAGCTCGACGTTGCCTTTGACGTGCTGCACTGCGGCGTTTGCCACTCCGACCTGCACACTGTGCGAGGCGAATGGGGCGGCACCGCCTTTCCTGTAGTGCCAGG
>JAYULP010000413.1:0-3225 GCA_043763445.1 Polaromonas sp. | reverse complement strand
ACTAAGGTCTGGCGCACGAATGCAACAAAATTTTGCTGCATCCGCTATGCCGACCTGATAGTCGATTACTTCTTGATGCCTTCTGACTCACTGACGGCTACTTGCCAGATGATCAAACCGAATGCGATTTTATTCAACACGTCGGCCAAGTTATAAATAATGTTTAACGCATTTGCGCTGGTCTCTGGGCTGCTGCCGGTAAAGTAGCCGAAGAAGTAACCAATAGGATAGATGGCCCAGCCGATGGTCACGATCAAACGCATTGTGTTGAATGCTGACTGAACTGCCGGAGGTGCGCTTTGAGCGTTGATTTTGCTCGCTTCGCCAGCAAAAATTTCGTACAAAATATAAGCCCAGCCCAACATACCGATAACGAAGGCAATCATGGTGTTGACGTAGCCAGCTTCACCAACGTAGCCACCAACTAACATAACTAATGTGCCTATCATTAGGCGCCAAAATACGCCGCCCGGAACTTTTGCAATTGCAGACAAAATCAAGTAAAACTCGATCATTAACAACGGTACAGTAATTAGCCAGTCAATGTAGCGGAACACGGTGGGCGTGGAGCCAGTAGCAACCCATACATCACGCATATAAAAATAATGAACTGCGGCCACCAGCGTCACCAAACCGGAAACTGTCAACGACGTTTTCCATTTTGCAGAAACTCGGTCTCGTTCCAGGAAGAAAAAGACGGTCGACGCGATCAGCGCCATAGAAATCAACCAAAAACTAATGCCAACGAAATCGTCTTGTCGCAATACAGCACTGGAAGCTGCACTAACTTGACTTGTGAATGATACAAAAGCAGCAGCAACGCCTACGGTTGCTGCTGTTTTTGACTTGATAAATTTAAATATCATGCGGTACTCCGTGAAATGCATGACCGATTAAAACAAAGAGCTATTAGCGTCTCTACCCATCATGACTTCAGTGATCTCGCATTGGCGAGCCCAGACTAATCATGAACGCTGAAAGTGTATCGGATATCGTTGTTGTGGTTTTCTAAGGACTTGTCCTAATGGTAGATGGCCAGGTTTTTTCATTGCAGCAGGGCACAACAGGAAAAAATTACTTGATGGGTGACTTAGTAATTTTAGGAGAAGTCGCCGGTAGCCCTTGTTTTTATTGCTTGTAATGCTATAAATACAGTAGCATAAATAAAGTTTTTTTGTCATTTACTCTTACCCTGCGGTCGCTGCAAAGGTTTTAACTGACCCAGCGTTCGACACCACCTCAAGCTTTGTGACTGCCGTTAATCGACAAGGCTACTGGGGTGAGTTGTCGAGGGCGGTTGGCGAGACTACCTGGCCGAATTGTTCAACAAGTCTTGTTGGCTGAAGTAGCAACGGTGGTCTGCGGGGCGATGATCAATTCGTTCGCTGTGGCAGGTGGCACTGGGCGGCGTTTAGCCGGGACGCCATGCAACATGGCTGTCAGAGTTTGCTGCCGGGGCAGACCGGCGTGGCGCAGTCAAGTCTTCAACACAACATGCACGCCTGCACTGCGCGCTGCTCACCTACTTGTTTGACGTCGTGCAACTGCAAAGCGGCGGGGCGTCGATTTGTGCCGAACAGCGCCGCGCGGGCGACAGCGACGTCCAAACTTGATAGCCGGCTGATTTGCGCTTTGCGGTGTTCGATGCTGCGCTGAGAGCGTGTGTACTGGTTGGCCTTCGGCAAAGTGCGGTTTAGCAACGGGCTGCGTGCATGAGCCGCGTTTGGTGTGCCGGTCTGCCGACGCTGCGGCGTGACCGTCGCCTTGGTCAGCTGCTGCTACAGCGCGGACTGAAGTCCATGTTGGCCGGCTAATGTGTGTGCAGCGAGGCCCAAGTTCCTCGCTCCCCGGTGCGCGCTTGGAGCCGGCAAGTCGCCAGGCGGGGACGGTTGGGCAGTGGCGACCGCTCAGCGAGCCGCTTGTTAGGCGGCAGCGTTGAATTTTGGCGGTGCCGCACCTAGAAACCGGCTCATGCCGGGCAAAGCCAACGCTGGCCAGACCGCTTGGGCGGCCTCTGGCAACAGCTGGAGCTTGGGCCGGCCTAACCGCGTTACCCGCGGGCGCGCATGGCGGTGGGCGACGGTTGTGGGGCGGCTCTTAAAGACTTTTTTGATCAAAAAGTGCTACTTGCCCCCATTTTAACTTCGCGCTTAGCTATAGCTTTGATAGTAAGTAGAGCGATGTATGCCGCCGTATTTGCCGTGACTCTCGTGGTGGGGGCTCTTACAATCTCCCCATGGCATCTTATTTTTTTCATGTTGTGCTGGCCATTTGTACCGCTCATGCGGGCAACTAATGGCGGCTGTACCTAAAGACGTTCCCGGCGGAGCGCCAGCTCAATTGCCAGGCACTGCAGTGCGCATTGCCAAGACGCCGGCTGTGCCATGCGCGCCGCCTGAAACTATGCGACTGAACAAACGCATGGCCGAGTTAGGAATGTGCTCGCGCCGCGAGGCTGACGATTGGATTGCGCGCGGCTGGGTTCGTGTCAACGGCCAGAGTGCGGTGATGGGCCAGCCTGTAGCTGCGAGCGCCCGAATTGATGTGGATCGCCAAGCCGAGCAGTTACAGCGCCAGCAGGTAACGATATTGATCAATAAGCCAGTCGGTTTTGTCAGCGGCCAAGCTGAGGACGGCCACGAGCCTGCCGTCGCGCTAGTGCAGCCCCAAAACCGCTGGAGTGGGTGCAACAGCCGCATGCGTTGGGGTTTTGAGCAACTGCGCGGTCTGGCCCCAGCTGGGCGGCTGGACATTGACTCCATTGGTTTGCTGGTACTGACGCAAGACGGCCGGGTGGCGCGCCAGTTGATTGGCGAGGACTCGGAGATGGAAAAAGAGTATCTTGTGCGCGTGAGCTACGGCCATGAAAGCCTGAACGTACAGGCCGCCTTTCCTGCAGACCAGTTGCGACTGCTTTGTGACGGTCTTAGCCTCGACGGCCGGGCGCTGCGGCCCGCGCAGGTGAGCTGGCAAAACCCTGAGCAGCTTCGCTTTGTGCTCAAAGAGGGAAAAAAGCGACAAATTCGCCGCATGTGCGAGCAAGTCGGTTTGTTTGTCACCGGGCTCAAGCGCGTGCGCATTGGGCGCGTTAATTTAGGCCATTTGCCCGTCGGGCAGTGGCGTTACTTGGCGCCCCACGAGGTTTTCTAAGCGCCGCTGGCGTTGGCGCTGTAGATTGGCCTCAGCTAAGGATCAGCGCGCTGTTCGCGCCGAGTTCGTTAAAGC
>JAYULP010000412.1:0-8095 GCA_043763445.1 Polaromonas sp. | reverse complement strand
TAGGTTTGCACGCCTGCGTGGTGCCGGGCTACACCATGGGCGGTGTTGACGCCAAAATCTCGTCGATGGTGGTCAGCCCTTCCGCAACCTTGAGCGCGCCGGCCAGCCGCAGGGGGCGCATGCCGTCGGCCACTGCCTGGCGGCGCAGCGCGTCAATGTTCGGTGTGCTGCAGACCTTTTCCTTGAACGCCTCAGACACGTTAAGCAGCTCGTACAGCCCCATTCGGCCCCTGAAACCAGTCATGCGGCAGTCCACGCAGCCCACCGGTTTGAAAGGTTTGTAAGCGCCATTGAGCAGCCACGGCTTGACCAGCGCGCCAAGAGCCTCGCGCGGGGAGCCTACGTCTGGGCTGCGGCAGGCCCGGCACAAGGTGCGCACCAGCCGCTGCGCCAGCACTCCCAGCAAGGTCGCATTGAGCAAGTAGCTAGGCACACCCAACTCCATCATGCGGGACACTGCCGACGGCGCGTCGTTGGTGTGCAGTGTGCTGAACACCAAGTGCCCAGTTAACGCCGCTTGCACCGCCATTTCAGCGGTTTGCAGGTCACGAATTTCGCCCACCATAATAATGTCCGGGTCCTGCCGCATCAGCGCGCGCAGCCCCTCAGGAAAGTTGAAGTCCAGCTGCGCCTGCACCTGCGTTTGGTTGAATGACGCCTCAATCATCTCGATCGGGTCTTCAATTGTGCTGACGTTGACGGCCTCGGTTGCCAAGCGTTTGAGTGTGGAGTACAGGGTGGTGGTTTTGCCGGAGCCGGTCGGGCCGGTGACCAAAATAATGCCGTGCGGGCGCTTCACAAGCTGCTCCCAGCGCTCGGCGTCGTGCGCCGAAAAGCCCAGTCCGTCCAAGTCTTTGACAGTGGTGTCGGGGTCAAAAATACGCATCACCATTTTCTCGCCGAACGCCGTGGGCAATGTGGACAAGCGCATTTCCACTTCGTCCCCACGCGGGTTACGAGTTTTGATGCGGCCGTCTTGCGGGCGGCGCTTTTCCACCACATCCATGCGCCCGAGCAGCTTGATGCGGGCCGTCATGGCGTTGTGTACGCCCATCGGCATTTGGTAGACCGGGTGCAGCACGCCGTCAATACGGAACCGGATCACACCCTGCTCACGCCGTGGCTCAAGGTGAATATCACTGGCGCGCTGGTCAAAGGCGTACTGCCACAGCCAGTCCACCACCTGCACCACGCCTTGGTCATTGGCGTCAAGCTGCTTGTTGCTTTTGTTGAGCTCCACCAGTTGCTCAAAGCTGGCGCTGCTGCTGCCGCCACCGGATTTCATGGCGTTTTTGATGGACTTGGCCAGCGAGAAAAACTCCGCTGTGTACTTGGCAATTTCAACCGGATTGGCGACCACCAGCCGCACGCTGCGGCGCGATTGGCGCTCGACTTCCTGCACCCAGTCGGTCACAAAGGGCTCGGACGTAGCGACCACCACCTCGCTGGCTGTGACCTGCACCGGTAGCACCTTATGGCGCTCGGCGTACACCGCCGACATCGAGTCGGCCACCTTGCCCACGTCTACCTTGAGCGGGTCGATGCGAAAGTACGGCAACCCGGCGCGCCCGGCCAGCCACTGCGCAATGGTGTCAATGTCCAGCGGCTTGCCGTCGGCCAGCCGGGTCATGCTGACGCTGGCTAGGCGCACCAGCGGGTGTTGGGCGCTGTGCACTTGGGCACAGCGGCTAATGGTGCGCTGGGCCTCCTGCGCATCAATAACACCGTCTTCGCTGAGCCACTCGACCAGCTGGCGCCACGCTAACGGGCCGTTGTGCGCTGACATGGACAACGCCGCGCCTGTTGGACCGCTAGGAGAAAAAACAACTTGCATAGCCACACTTTACTGCAGGCGCTGATGTGGCTCCGCTGGGCAACAGTGGGCAATTGAGCCGCTCATAGCACCGGCTTGAACGCACGCAGCCACTTTTTAGCGGGCAAATCCCAACGCGAGGCAATCACCTCAGCGCGCGCTAGCAGCGCTTGACGGTCAGGTCGGCTAGGCTCTTTTTGCGCCAGCACTACAGTGTTGCCCTCGCGCGTGGGCCGAAAAGCCCAGACGGCTTGCGGGCCAAAAGCGTCGGAGATTTTGACCAGTGAGCGCTCGTAGCTCGAATCCCGGCCGAACAGGTTCACCGTCATCACACCGTCATCGGTGAGCAGGTCACGGCAGTGGGCATAAAAGTCTGCGCTGTCCAGCACTGGGGCGGCGGCTTCATGGTCGTACAGGTCTACATGCAGCAGGTCAACGCTGCCCGCATGCTGCGGGTTTTGCACCGCCAGTGCAGCGTCCGCTACGACCACTTTGAGCCGTCCATCGTCTTGCGGCAATTTGAACCACAGCCGGCAGGCCGCAACCACCTGCGCATTGATCTCAATTGCGGTGGTTTTCATGCGCAGCTTTTTTAAGCAAAACTTTGTCAGCGCCGCCGAGCCCAAACCCAATTGCATGGCATGGCGCTTGGCTACACCCGGCGCGTCCATGAACAGCAAACCGGCCATCATGCGCTGCACGTATTGCAGCTCAATGTCATACGGCGCGTCCATCAGCATTGAGCCCTGCACCCATTCGGTGCCCAGGTGCAAAAACCGCACATCGCCCAAATCAGAAAAATTAACTTCGGGTAAAGCTGCAGCCGGCGGCCGCGCTTTTTCCATTATTTTCGTCACCATCACACCAGTCCATATTGTTGAAATACATCGCGCCGAGCGGCGAGTTTGCGCTCAAACGACCACGACGCTTTGACCGGGCTGCTCGACGACAGGCGGTACACCGGCAAGCCAAGCGCCTGCGTGCAGCGGGCAGGCTGGAGACTTTCGCCCGCGCTGGGGGCAATGGCGCGCCATGTCGGGCAGCGCTGGCACAGCGCAGCCAACGCGTTGAGCTCTGCGCGCGCAATAGCGCCGTCCAGACTGCCTTGACGCTCGCAGCAGGCGTAAACGTCCCACAAGCCGACGCCTTGGGCTAGCAACCAGTCAGTCCTGATTTGATAGCAATTCAGGCAACTAACATGAGGGCTATTGCCACTATTTGCTTGAAAACTAGCAAAAACAAGGCGCCAGAGTTGATGTTGCAGGGGTCTGCCGTGCTGCGGGGCTCGTAGTGACGCTACGCCTGCAAAGCTGCCCAGCACCAGCGCCAACACCAGTACCAGCGGCCGGGTTTGCCAGCCCAACAGCGGGGCCAGTCCAGTCAACATGGCGCTTGGTGCTGCGGTTGCGCCGCCAGCAGGGCTGCCAGCTTGGGCAATGCCTCCAATGCGTTGGCAGTGGTGGCCGCCGCCAACGCCTGCAGCGTGATGCCGCGCAACTGCGCTACGGTTTGTGCAATGCGTGCCAGCTCGCCGGGCTCATTGCGGCCCTGCGCCCGCCCGCCGGCGCGCTCAGCTGCTGTGGTGTAGAGCCAGTGCGGCGGGATGTCCGGCGAGTCGGTTTCCATGACCAGTGCGCTCAGCGGCAACGTCGCCGCTAAGTAGCGCAGCTGGCGGGCTGCCTCAAACGTCACCGCGCCGCCAAAGCCGAGCTTAAAGCCGAGCTTGATGAATTCATTCGCTTGCTGCGCGCTGCCATTAAACGCATGGGCAATGCCGTGCCAGCCACCAGTGGGCACCAGAGCCCGCAAATGTCGCAGCAGCGTGTCGGCCGAACGGCGCACATGCAGCACCACCGGCAAGCCATGCTGCCGCGCAAGTTTGAGCTGGGCGCGGTAGAACGCCTCCTGCTTGGCACGGGCTGCTGGCACCACCAAGGCCGGAATGAAAAAATCCAGCCCGATTTCGCCTACCGCTACCAAGCGCGGGTCGCTGGCATGCAGCGCCAGCGTGCGCTCAAGCGTGTCTAGATCCGCCAGACTGGCCGCCGGCGTGCACAGCGGATGAATACCGAGTGCATAGCTGTACAACAGCTCATGCGCTAAGTGGCGCACGGTGTCGAAATTGGCGGCCTCAACAGCGGGCAGCACGCAGTGTGCAGTGCCATTGCCTGCGGCCCGTAAAGCTACAGCCTGGGTTTGGCCCGCGAACTCGGGCGCATCAAGGTGGCAGTGGGTGTCAATCCAAAAGTGTGTCATTTTTTGCAGCGGCGTGGCGTGAATATCTGAACGCGAAGGGGGCCAAAGACCGTGCCCGACACAGTGCCAGGCAAACTTGCGCCGGTAATGAGCCCGACGCACTAATTTTTTCGTGTTGCGGCTGGCCCACTTGTTAGTTGTGTTGACAGTGTTAGTTGTGATTGTCGGGCCACGCCCATGCAAGCCCCCGCAGCGCAGAAACAACGCTGCCTGCCCAGCGGGGGGCACAGCGCTGCGGCCAGGCGGCGGTTACGGCTCAAAAGCCGGCTGTCGCTGCACCACCTACCCTTGCGCTGAGCGGGGTTGGGTGAGCTGGTGCGGGTGACATTCAATTTATTTGAGCAGCGAGTGGGCCACCGGGCGTTGACACAAAAAGACGTTGGCCCGGCAGTGAGCTTGACACAGAGCGGTGCGACAGCACCATTACTTTTGCGTTCGCCCAGCGCTTGTCGAAGGGTTTGTTTGCGTTCATTGCGGGCTTGGACAGGCCCGCAATGAACGCAAACTGAACGCAAAGCCAGCATTTCATTTGAGCCAATCAATTGGGTTGCGGGTCATCAAAGCCAGGTGCGGCCTGCGCTGACACCGGTTGGCGCACGGCGGCCAACTCAGCGCTGCGGGCCAGCCGAACCGCACCAGCCACCTAAGCTGCAGTTTTGCAGCGTCGGTTCATCGCCAAACCACAACCATTTGCCCGCCGCGTTGTCGCACCAGCCCAACGAGTAACTACTTCACCTGACATTCTCGGCGCAGCAGGGCAAGCGCGTCTTGCACTGCAAACACGGCGTCACTGGTCAGCACGCCTTGCGCTTCATCGGCAAAGTTGGCCCACAGCCGGTTGTAGTCCGCTTGGTATTGCACCGGCGCATGGTCAGCGATGTACTGCTGCACCCGCCTGCCGTTGAGACCCGATTTATGAATTTTTCGGACCAGCGCGGTGGCACTTTTTTCGCAGAGCAAGGTTTTTGGTGTGCTACCTGCTGCAACGCACAAAAACAGACTTAACAATGCGCCTTCGTCGGTTTGCCCGCCAGTGACTTTGTCCCAGACTTTGGACTGCTGGGTGTCAAACTCAACAACGTCGGCCAGTGCGTCTTCAAGCCAAAAGTAACGCCCAATGAAGCCTGGCGTGCGGTCAAACAACTGCCGCACTGGCAGCGTCGCGTCGAGAATTTTCGGCAAGTCCGCCAGCACTGCTGCGCGTGCGACTTGCGCTACGCCGGCGAACTCGGCAGGCAAACCAGCCGGCAGCGCCAGCGCCAAGGGCCGCTGCGCCGCCCGCTGGCGTAAGCTGCGCACCATCTTTTCAAACCCAGACCAGTCTGGTATGCGCTGTTGACCTGCGGCGTGCAGCAGCAAAGCGCTACGAATAACGGCTTCAGCGTCTTTGCCGGCCTCATACAGCGCGTGCGGCGCCAGCCCAGCTGCATCCGCACACCAGAAGGCGGCATCAATCACCTGCGCTACAGCCGTGCGCTTGGCCAGCTCGGCCTGGTAGTCGGCCAGCGGGCGCAGCGTCCATTTGGCCAGCAGCGCAATTTGCGCGTCCGTGAACCGCCCAGCCGTGTCGGGGTCGCCCAGCAGACCGAAATGGCTGTTTTGCGGCATCACCAGCATCGTTTTGAGCAAATCCGAGCCCGCCTTGGAGCGTGACAAAAACGAATGTTGCTGCAGCGACTGGGCGGCTTTGACCAAGTTGCCGCCAGTGCTGTGCTCTAAAAATAGGCTCACCAGATTGACAATACGTTCTCGGGCTTTTTCCAGGTCAGGACGCAAAAACTCGTTACCAAAATAGCGGGCAATTTGCACCATGCCTTTGGGGGCATCACGGGTGATGGCGTCAAGCGTTGCCGCGTCAATCAGGCCGTGTTGAATACCGTACTGCAGGGCTTTTTCAAAAAATGGCCGAGCGTCATAAAGCAGCACGCCTGCGGGCGCTGGTGGGGCCGCTGCTAGCGTGCAAGGCGGTGCTGGCGCAGCAGCTTTGGGCAATGCCTTGGCCACCGGCTAAATCGCCGACTCTTCGTCGGAGTCACGCGCCGCAGGCGTTGCCTTGCCGCGGTCGGTCTCGGCGAGGTCAACCTTGCCGTCGTCCTGTTCCTCGGCGTGCAGTGCACTGAGCGCGTCTTGGTCGCCGCCGGCCAGCTCAAACGCGCGCGCTTTGGCCCGCAGCACCATCACCATTTCGATAAACAGGTCGGGCAACTGGTAGCGCAGGATGTAGGCCAGCTGCATCCAGTCGGCATCAGCGACCTCGTCAGGCTCCAGTACCGGGCGGATGTAGGCGCTGGCCAGCAGGTCTTTTTGCGCCAGCATCTCGCCGTGGTCTTCCAGCGGCTCAAAGGTGCCGGTGCGGGCAAACGCCTCAATGCGACTCCAGTGCTCGGTGAAGTAGTCGGCCAGCGCCTCGCTGCCGCCTTCGAGCTCGCCAATGGCCGTCAAGAACGCGGCCGGCTCGGCGTCTTCGCGAAAAACAATCGAGTTCACCATGCCGCGCAAGTGGGTACGGCTCAAATCCTTGTACTGCTTTTCAATCACCACGGCGCGGGCAAACTGCTCGGGCGTGACCAGCAGGTTAATGACCGACTCTTTGGAGCTGTCGTACTCCCGAATCACTGCCAGCACGTCTTTGGGCGGCAACTGGGCCAGCACCAGCATCAGGGCGGCATCGCCCTGGGCATCGGCCAGCGCAACCAGCGCCGATTCAGCGCCCACAATGTCGCCGGCTGCAATCAAGGCCTGGGTTTTGGTGATGAGTGCAAGGTGGTTCATGGCCATGTCAGTTTTTAGTTTTTACGCTCAAAGCCTTGGTCGGCCAGCCAGTCGTCAGCCGAGTCTTTTCGGGTTTTGGCATCGCCCTGCGCGCCGCCGTCGCCCTCGTGCTCTTCGTGGTCAAACGCGTCTTCAAGGTTGTCGCCGTTCGGATCGTCACTGTCACCGTCGTCTTCGCCTTCGTCGTCGCTGCGCCCCGCCAGCGCCGGTTTGCTGGCCATGTACTCCAACGCGGCCGCAACGGCCAAAAACCACTCGCCTCGCGGCTCTTTGAGCACGGCCTCGACCAGCGGCTCGCTCCAAGGCGCGAGTCTCAGGCTTTGCGACAGCTCGGCCCAGTCCGGAAAGTCTTCAGCCTCACGGCTGAGCAAGCTCTCCAGTACGGCAGGACAGTCAAAGTCAAAGCCGTTGTGAAACACCACTGCAACCATCTCGGGACTGAGCTCGATCATGCGCACTAAAAACGCCATTTCCTTGCGTTTGGCCGCCAAGCGCTGGCGCAGCACGTCCTTGCCTTCAGAGTCAAAAGTGAGGTCGTCCAGCTCTGACTGGTAGGCCGAACGGAGGTCAAGAAAAAACGGAGTAATAAGCATGAAAGTAGACTGACAACGAAAAAAAACGAAAAAAAAGCGAGTACGGAGACGGTGTGGGCAATGCTCAGCCCGGCTAAGCCAAACGGCTGCAAGCCGCTATGCGGCGTCGATCACCGCTTTGATGTAAGGGCCCCAGATGTCGCGGGCAGTCTCAAGGGGGCTGTCCAACAAGTTGCGGCGGCGGTTGTCGTCGTAGGCCTGGCGTTGCTCGGCGTTGGCCAGCACGTCGTAGGCCGCTTGTACCGCCCGAAACCGCTCGGCCGCAACAGGCGCAGTGTTTTTGTCCGGATGCCAGTGCGAGGCCTTTTGGCGAAACGCTTTTTTGATGTCAGCTAGCGTGGCGGCGCTACCGAGCCCCAAGGCGGTGTAGTGGTCGGTCACAGCAAACGCCTTGGTGCTGCGCGCATTATTTGCGCTTGGCCACAATGACTTCAATGTCGTCCATGATCCGGTTCATGCGGGCAACAATGGCTTGGTAGGGTGCCGGCGACGCTAAGTCCACACCGGCTTGCTTGACCAACTCATACGGGTAGCGCGAGCCGCCTGCACGCAAAATGTTGAGGTAGCGCTCGCGTGCGCCGGGGGTGCCCTTGAGGATGTCGTCGGCAAACATGTTGCCCGCTGAAATTGAGGTGGCGTACTGGAACACGTAAAAGCGGTT
>JAYULP010000411.1:0-1225 GCA_043763445.1 Polaromonas sp. | reverse complement strand
AGCAGCAAGGCGTGCTGGATGACAACGACGATGAAGTTGACCTAGCCTCGTATGCCTGGCAAATCTGGAAGCAGGCCACGCAAGACAACGCTGAGTTGGCCCGTACTGTTGAAGCACTGCCGCCGGTTGTGTACACCGCCAAAGCCTTTGCGTTGGACGAAACCCGCTTCCCATTGCTGGGCAGGCAAGCCGCTGATGGCGGCGCATTGGTTTACGTCAAGTCACCTGAAGGCAATGACCACCTGGCCTGGATAGGTGCCAACGGCAAGGTGGTCACTGAATCACAATTTGCTGTGCTGCGCGCTGCCGAATGCGCGCCCACCACGCCCGCCGTGCAGCGGCTTGAAAACCATCACAAGCTAGTAGCCGAGGGTCTGAGCCTGGCGGTCAGCCAAGACAAAGCCGTGGGCGGCGGCCTTGGCAGGCCCAGCAGCCCGCGCAGGCGCGCCTACGAGCGGCTCAAACCCTACGCCACCGAGCAAATAAAAACGCTCTTTCGCGACGAAGAGCTTGAACGCGCACTGGACGACATGTACCAACGCCCCTTGTTAGAAACATCAGGCGACATGCTCAACCGCCTGATGCGCAGCGGCGTGAACGACGAAGAGCTGGCCGGTGCCGTCAAGTCACTGCGTGAAGAAAGCCGCCTGACTTATGCAGAAGACGATGCCACGCTGCGCGAACCGCGTGTGGTTTGTTCTATGGGCCTAGTGATCAAGGGCGTTTAGGCATGACCCAGCCCGCCATTCCTAAACACGAGTCGTTAGAAGTTGAATTCAAAAGTGACCGGGACTGCCTGAATGACGACGACCTTGTTGAGGCGCTTATTTGCCTGGCCAACGCGCAAGGTGGAACGCTGTATTTGGGAGTCGAAAACGACGCCACACCCACCGGCTTGCACACAAGCCGCCCGGCCGACATATCCAGCCTTGCAGCATTGATTGCCAACCGTACAGCACCCCGCTTGCAAGTTCAGGTTAAAGAACTGCTGGCTTCTAGTGTGCGGGTAGCGGTTATCACCGTGCCCCGCTGCTCTGACATCATTGCCCGCTCCGATGGCTTGGTCAAACGCCGCCGCATGGGCGGCAACGGCCAGCCCGAGTGCGTGCCCTTCTTGCCCAACGAATACCCCAGCCGCCGCGCTGATTTTCAGTTGCTCGATATGTCGGCTGAGCCGCTGGCTGAAGCAACGCTGGCCGACTTTGACCGCTTGCAGCGTGAGCGC
>JAYULP010000410.1:0-8102 GCA_043763445.1 Polaromonas sp. | reverse complement strand
CGTAGCCGGCGTCACCAATTTGGCGCTAGCGCTGGCTTTGGGCGCAACGCTGCCCCGCTGGCCACTGGTGGGGGCCGCAATGGGTGTGGGGCTGCTGGCTTACGGCGTGAGTTTGGCGCTGTTTGTGATCAGTTTGAGGCACTTGGGGGCGTCGCGTGCCGGTGCTTATTTTTCAGTGGCACCGTTTGTAGGCGCGATGTTGGCCGTGGTGCTGCTGGCCGAGCCGGTGAGTTGGGCGCTGCTAGCCGCCGCCGCGCTGATGGGGTGGGGGGTGTGGCTGCATTTGAGCGAGCAGCACGGCCATGCCCACCAGCACCTGGCCCTGTCGCATGACCATGTGCATGACCATGGCGACGCCCGCGACACGCACCACGACCATACGCACTCAGGCGAGCACCACGGCCGCCCAGGCAAGCCGCATGCCCATCCGCATGACCATGCGCCGCTCTTGCATACCCACCCGCATTTTCCAGACGCGCATCACCGCCACACCCATTGAGCGCTGAAGCCCGTGCATTCAACCCGGCGCCCGCACCAGCGCCCCACACGTTGGTGCGCATCAGTGAGGCGGCAGCGCGCAGCGGCGTGAGCGCTGCCAACATCCGGTTTTATGAAAAACAAAAGCTGTTCACACCACAAGGCCGTGGTGACAACGCCTACCGCCTCTACAGTGCGGGTGATGTGCACCAGTTGCGGTTTATCCGGTTGTGCCGGGCGCTGGACATGTCACTCGACGAGGTGCGCACCCTGCTTGGCCTGGACCTGAACAACAAGGCCGACTGCCACACTGCGGAGCAAGCCCTGACGGGCCATTTGGGCCATGTGCGCGCACGCTTGCAAGAACTCAAGGCGCTGGAAAAAGACCTGCTTGCCCTGCGCCAGCGCTGCGATGGAAAAGACACGCAGTGCCGCGTCATTGAAGCCCTGCACCAACGAGCTGACGCACTGCCCGCACCCGCTGCGTCAGCAACTGGCGTAAAGCGGCACGTTTAAGTGGGTGCAGCCCGGGGTTGTGCGGGCCACCGACGCACTGACGCCGCCAGCGAAAGGTTTACTGCCAAAAAATACGGCGCTGACAACCTCAAGCAGTCCCTGGTGTGGCCGACTTTTGGCGGGCGTGCGCCCGACGCTGGGCGCAACAATGCACAGTTGACTGTCAAAGTTGTTTTCTGCGGTCAATTTGCTCTGGCCCACGCAATAGAGGCAATGACGTTGCCGCGCTGCGCGCCGACCACACCGGCCGCACCACGCAAGGCGACATCATCGACGGGCGCAAAGACAACACAGCAGCCCACAAATACCCCCGCACGGTGCAGTTCATGGACGCGCTACCCAAAAGTGGCGCGGCGCAAGGCGAGGTGGCGGGCGCTGCAGAAAGCCGAAGCCGCTCACACGGGCAAAGCGGCGGTTTGACGCCGCCGACCCGGCAGTGCTGTGGTTTTTACCCCAACACCAGCCGCAGGTCCACCCGGTCTGCGCCGTCGCGGTAGCCGCCACGCCAATGCGAGACGATCTCAAAACCGTGATGGATATAAAACGGTGCCACCTTGACCGTGGTGTCCACCGTCAGGTAACGGGTTGGCTCGGCGGTGGTGAGCAGGTGACTGATGCGGTACTGCAGCAGCTGTGCCCCAAGGCGGCGCCCGTGCCAGCCGGCATGGATTTGGCCGAACACCAGCACCGCGCTGTTGTAGGTGGTGGACACTTCGTAGCCGCCAAAGCCAACCACTTGGCCAGCGGCTTCGACAATGAAATTTGGCCCATCCGGCTCGTCCAAGGCGCTGGTAAACCAGGCCTCATCAGTGGCGCTGAAAAACGCCGGCACGTTGGAGCGAAAGCACGCCAGAGCTGCCTCGCGGTCGGCTGCAGCGTAGGCTCGGATATGGGCAGGTGGAGTCATAGCAACGAGGGGTGGAGTCAACAGACGGCTTATTTTTTCTGCGGTGAACGAAAAAATGGCCCCAAAACAGGTTTTGCGGCCATTTTTTGATCTGTTTAGCCTGTAGCCGTCGTTTTAATTGCCTAGCTAGCTATTGAAAACAGAGCAATCAAGGGTACAGGCCGCGCAACTGACGGGTGTGCAAAATCCGCTTGCACGCCACAATGAAGGTGGCGGTGCGCAGGCTGACTTTTTGGTCGGTAGACACCTGCCAGACCGCGGCAAACGCGTCTTTCATGATTTTGACCAAGCGGGCGTTGATTTCGTCTTCGTCCCAGAAAAAGCTCGAAAAGTCCTGCACCCACTCAAAGTAGCTAACCGTCACGCCGCCAGCGTTGGCAATCACGTCGGGCAACACCAAAATATTACGGCTGGCCAAAATGTCGTCGGCGGCGGGCGTTGTTGGGCCGTTGGCGCCTTCGATAATCATTTTGGCTTTGATTCGGCCGGCGTTGCTGGTGTTGATTTGTTGCTCAAGCGCAGCCGGAATCAAAATGTCGCAGTCCACATCCCAGAAGTTGTCGCTGGCCAACACGTCCGCACCTGCAAAGCCGCCCACGCTGCCGGTCAGCTGAACGTGTTGGAGCAAGGCCGGCACGTCCAGGCCAGACTCGTTATAGATCGTGCCGCCATGGTCTTGCACCGCCACAATGCGTGCACCTGCTTCGGCAAACAACTTGCCGGCTACACCGCCCACATTGCCAAAACCCTGCACTGCCACCCGGGAGCCCAAAATCTCCAGACCGATGTGCTGGGCTGCTGCCACGCCCACGGTGAACACCCCGCGACCAGTGGCTTCGCGCCGACCCAGCGAGCCGCCTAAGTCCACTGGCTTGCCAGTGACCACGCCGGTGGCAGTCGAGCCGGTGTTCATCGAGTAGGTGTCCATCATCCACGCCATGATTTGCTCATTGGTGTTGACGTCGGGCGCAGGAATGTCCTTGTTAGGGCCAATGATGATGCCAATTTCACTGGTGTAGCGGCGCGTCATGCGCTCGAGCTCGCCAATCGAGAGTTTTTTCGGGTCCACACGAATGCCGCCTTTAGCGCCGCCGTAAGGCACGTTGACGGCAGCGTTTTTGACCGACATCCAAGCTGACAGTGCCATGACTTCTGAGAGCGTGACGTCCTGGTGAAAGCGCACACCGCCTTTGCCTGGCCCGCGCGAGACGTTGTGTTGAACCCGGTAGCCCTCAAAGTGGGCAACCGTGCCGTCGTCCATGTGAATGGGCACGTCCACAATCAAAATCCGCTTGGGACGCTTGAGCGTTTCAGCCCAGCGGCTCAAGGAGCCTAGGTGCGGAATAACCCGGTCAACCTGCTGCAGGTAGTTGCCCCAAGGGCCGAGGTGGTCGCCGTCCAGATAAGACGGCAGGACATGGCCTGACGGCTGAGCGGACGGCGCACCGGCCGGCGCGGGAATGGCTGCTTGTGACATTGAAAAACTCCTGGTGTGGCAAACGCTTGCAAAAAACTTTTTATGCTGGCACAGCTTAAAACCGCCGCACTGAAATGTCCAAGGCCAGCTTGGATTTTATTTATGCATTTAGCGCATAGATACGCATATGTAGGTCTGTGTACGCACATATACACATAGTTGTGCAGAGCTGTTCATCCATTGGCCGTCAGCTGGTGAACTGCAGCGCCGCTAGCCCAGCGTAAACACCGCCGCGCGCGACCAGCTCGGCATGGGTGCCTTGCTCGACCAGCTGGCCGTGGTCCAGCACCACAATCCGGTCAGCTTGCTGCACTGTGGCCAGCCGGTGGGCAATGACCAAGGTGGTGCGGCCTTTCATGGCCGACTCCAGTGCGGCTTGCACCATGCGCTCGCTCTCGGCGTCCAGCGCGCTGGTTGCCTCGTCGAGCAGCAGCAGCGGGGCGTTTTTGAGCATGGCGCGGGCAATTGCCAAGCGCTGGCGCTGACCGCCGGACAGGCGTACGCCCCGCTCGCCCAAAAAGGTGTGATAGCCCTCGGGCAGCTGCATCAAAAAGTCATGAGCAAACGCGGCCTTTGCAGCGGCGTGGGTTTCTTCGTCGCTGGCGTCCGGTCGGCCGTAGCGAATATTTTCCAGCGCACTGGCCGAAAAAATCACCGCATCTTGCGGCACGATACCGATGTGCTGGCGCAAGTCCTGCAGGGCCATGTCGCTAGTGGCCACACCGTCCAGCGCAATGCGGCCGGTTTGCGGGTCGTAGTAGCGCAGCAGCAGCTGAAACACGGTGCTTTTGCCGGCCCCGCTAGGCCCCACGATAGCTACAGTCTCGCCAGGCGCGACTTTGAGTGTGAATTGACGCAGTGCCGGCTGCAGGGGGCGTGACGGGTAGTGAAAATCTACATTGTCAAAATCAATAGCACTGCCACAAGCAATCACGCGGGCAGGCACCGGGTTTGGCGGTGAAACGATGCTCGAACGGGTGTCCAGCAGCTCCATTAGCCGCTCGGTGGCACCGGCTGCGCGCAGCAAGTCGCCATACACCTCGCCCAGCACGGCGGTGGCCCCTGCCAGCATGATGACGTAGACCACGGTTTGGCCAAGGTGGCCGGCGGTAATGTCGCCACGAATCACCGCTTGCGTGCCTTGGTACAGGCCCCACAGCAGCGCCGCCGAGGTGGCAATAATAATGAAGGCAATCAGCACCGACCGAGCGGCTGTGCGGCGCACCGCGACGTTGAAGGCGCTGGCGGTGGAGGCATCAAAGCGGGCGGTTTCGCGGCCTTCGGCGGTGTAGCTCTGCACCACCGGAATCGCATTGAGGATTTCGGCGGCGATTGCGCTCGAATCAGCCACCCGGTCTTGGCTGGCGCGTGAGAGCTTGCGCACACGGCGGCCAAACCAAGCCGCTGGCAGTACTACCAGCACCAACACGCCCAGCACCTGCACCATAAGGTAAGGGTTGGTGTAGACCAACATGAACAGCGCGCCCACACCCATGACCGCGTTGCGCAGCCCCATGCTCAGTGATGAGCCCACCACGGTTTGTACCAAGGTGGTGTCGCCGGTCAGGCGGCTCAGTACCTCGCCGGTTTGGGTGGTTTCAAAAAACTCGGGGCTTTGCCGGAGCACATGCGCATACACCGCGTTGCGCAGGTCGGCGCTCACACGCTCGCCCAGCCAACTCACCATATAAAAGCGCCCGGCTGAAAACAAGCCCAGTGCAGCGGCTACACCAAACAATTCAAAAAAGTGGCTTCGCAGCGCCACCAACTGAACACCTTTGCCGGTGTTGCTGCTCTCGCCAGTGACCAGCCCACCGTCGACCAAACTGCGCAGCGCTAGCGGAAACACCAGCGTGGCCAGCGCGGCTGCCACTAAAAACAAGGCTGCTAATGCAATTCGGCCCTGGTACGGGCGCAAATACGGCAGCAGCCCCGACAAAGAGCGGGGAGCGCCTTTGGGCGCAGAAGAGGTTCCGGGGTGTGCAGTAGCCATGTCCCCAAGTTTAGGGGCAAACCAAACTCAAAATATTGTCAATGCAATGACAGTCTTGACAGTGTTTGCCTAAACAATTAATATATGAGATATGGTGACTAAACTAAAAAGTGTGCGGGTAGCGCCTGACGCGCCGCTGTCTGAATCCGAGGTGGCCCGCGTAAATTCAGGCCCGCTGCTGGCTTTTTACTGCCCGACTGACTACAGCCCCAATGAAAGCGTTGGCCACTTGATGCGCCGCATTATTTCGCTGGTTGGCCATTCAGTCGAACGCGAGCTGGAGCCCAGCGGGCTGACCAATGCCCAATGGGTGCCGCTGCTTAAACTGCAAATGGAACTGGCTTCGAGCGTGGCGGAACTGGCACGGCAATGCGATTTAGACGCAGGCTCGATGACGCGCCTGCTTGACCGCCTTGAGGCCAAAGACCTGGTGCGCCGCTGCCGCTCGGTTGACGACCGCCGCGTGGTCAAGCTGGAGTTAACCGCTGCCGGGCGTTTGGCCGCTAAACAAATTCCTGCGGCACTGTGCGGCATTCAAAACCAGCTGCTGGCCGGATTTTCGGCCGACGAGTGGCACACCCTCAAAGGCTATTTGCGCCGAATGCTCGACACCGCGCAGCAAATTCAGAGCCAAAGCCCAGCGATGCCGGCGACGCGGCTAGCCGCTGATTGAGTTTGTTGCGCCAGCTGCCAGCAGCGTCAAACCTTGGCCATAGCCATAGCCATAGCCTTAGCCGCTATTTAGACCGTGTAATTAACCGTCGCTTTAGCCCTTCGAGCTCTTCGTAAAAAAAATGAATAACTGCCCTGACTCCTCGCCCGACACCGCCCTAGGCGCTGCGGCTCTCGCCCTGCCAAACGCTGCGGATGCTCGCCGCTTGCCGGTGTGGCGTGCCTCCGTTCGGATGGCGGTAGTTACCGTAGCCAGCGTGGCGGCCACCGCGCTGATTGCAACCGGCATGGCGGGGTGTGCCGATTTTTCAGGTTTCGCGCCCAGCGCAAAAATTCGCCAAGCGCAGTCGCTGGGCTAACCGTTTGCTGCCGGGCTGGCCACGGCCCCAGCTGCGCTGCGGTCGCTACTACCGCTGTGGCCTGGCCAGCCGCGGCCGCTCGCACCGGCCCTCAAGCGTTGTAAGCCATGGCCCGCGACTTGGCCCCGGACGCCGCTGCACCAGCGCCCGTCGCTGTCCCCGTGCGGTTGACTGCCGCTGCTGCAGCCTGTCAGCACTGGCTAACGCGCCGCTACAGCCGCAGTGGCGCTGCGTAGCCAGTCATCTCGAGATAGCCGCGTCCGACGCGGGTGCCCGTGCTGCTCCATAAATCGCTCAAACCCTCCCAGTAAATCGAACCGGTGGACTGGCGGCTGTCGAGTTCCTGGCTGTCCACCACGGCTTTGACGGTGTAGAGCGCAGCCGGTGTACGAACCGTCCATTCAACCGGATAACGGGTTTGGGTAAGCGGGCTTTTCCACCACCGCGTGGGCGTGAAAACCACCTCCCCACGGCGAAACACCACACGCTCGCCCTGCGCGGAGCGAAGCGAGCCACCGTCCCACACCGCGCCGCCAGCTTGGTCGCGCAGCCTGAAAGCGGTCAGCGCGCCGCCGTCCAGCAAATTCATACCGATCCAGTCCCAACCGGTCGCGCTGGGGTGCAGCAAGGTGTCGCTCCATTCATGGTCTAGCCAGGCCGTACCAGTGATGTCAAACGACACCCCTTTGAGCCGCAACCGCCCCTGCGTGGCCAGCTGCGGCTGGCTGTAGTAGTAACTGGCCTGCTGGATGTCTGGGCCTTTGCGCGACAGGCCGTTGTCGCCCTGCAGCAGCACGGCCTGCGTTTCGGTAAATTGCAGGTCTAGGCCAAAGTCTGCCGCTTGCAGCCGGGCGGTGTAGTGGTTGTTGGTGGCTTGCAAGGTCCAGTCGCGCAGCTTGACGGCCATGTCGGTTGGGCTGGCGTTGGCAAGCTCAAAACCGCTGCGGGCAATGCGCTGGTCATGGTGCAGTTGCTGGCCGGCAACATCGGTCACTGCCGCATGGGCAAACAGCAGCTGCTTGGCAGCAAACTTTGACGTCATGGCTTGGGTGCCAGCGACACGCGAGCGAAAAAACGTCAGCTGAAAGCCAAACAGCCGTTCGCCCGCCAGTGCCTGCCCGGTGATGTACCACCACTCGGTACGAAAGTCTGGGTGCGCCCCCCGGTCGCGGGGAAACTGCAGGGCACGAGGTGGCAGTGCATGGGCGGTTGGCGCTAGCAGTCCTTGCGCCCCGGCTAGGGCAGCCGCCAGTAGCAACTGGCGTCGCTCAGGTCTGAGCAGCGCTGGGGTCGAGAGGAATAGGCGCATTGGCGGATTCTCGCAGCTTGCACCTTTGGCCCGCAAGGGCTACGCTGAAAGCCCGCGTATTCACCACCCAGGAGCAACACCATGTACGAGAAAATCCTTTTGGCTTATGACGGCTCAGAGTCCGGTCAGCAAGCCTTGCTTGGCTGTCAGGACATTGCACAGTGGAGCAAAGCGGCGCTCACACTGGTGGCAGTCACGCCGCTGTCGGTGCAAATGGTGGGCCTGGAGGGCGGGTTCTATGACCCGTCACTGGCCGACATTGACAAACAAAAGTACGCTCATATTTTGGCAGACGGGCTGCGCCGTCTGGCTGCCGCTGGCCATGCGGCAACGGGTCAATTGTTGCTAGGCGAGACCGTCGATGAGATTGTTCGCCAAGCGGAAAAAATCGG
>JAYULP010000409.1:0-1226 GCA_043763445.1 Polaromonas sp. | reverse complement strand
CCATGCGCCAGCCGTTGCTGGCCCCGACATCCATATATTCAATGAAGCGCAGCACAGCGCCGGTGCCTTTGAAATAACGCGCCATTGGCAAAATTTCTTGCTCGTTGGTGCCGCGCTTGACCACCATGTTGATCTTGAGGGGGGCCAGCCCGGCCCGGCTGGCAGCTTCAATGCCGCGCAACACATCGGCGACCGGAAAATCGACGTCGTTCATGCGGCGAAATACAGCGTCGTCGAGGCCGTCAAGGCTGACAGTCACACGTTGCAAGCCCGCGTCTTTCAAGGCCTGGGCTTTTTGGACCAGCAACGACGCGTTGGTGGTGAGCGTGATGTCTAGCGGCAGTCCAGCGGGCGTGCGCAGCTGAGCCAACATGGCGACCAGTAACTCCAGACCTTTGCGCAGCAGTGGCTCACCGCCGGTTAGCCGGATCTTCTCCACCCCATGAGCGACAAAAATACGCGCCAAGCGCGTTATTTCCTCAAAACTGAGCAGCGAGCTTTGTGGCAAAAACGCATAGTGCTTGTCGAACACCTCGCGTGGCATGCAGTAGCTGCATCGGAAATTACAGCGGTCTGTCACGCTGATCCGCAGGTCACGCAAGGGCCGCAACAGGCTGTCGGTCAGCAGCCCGGTGGGTGGCGCTGTTTGGTCAGGAACATGCGGCAGCCGAGTGCTGTAGCGCAGGTCGGCAATCGCAATAAGCGTGGTAGTCATGATGAGTCGCTGATCCGTCGAGTACACCCTGAATTTACCCCATAGGTGCTGCGCAGTAAACGTCAAGATCGCTAAAGCTTTTCGGGGGCCGTAAAAATGGCGTTTTTATGCGGTTTAGCCCGCTGGCCGTTGTATTTACTGCTTGGACAGCTATCAAAAAGTAACTTTTCTTTTGGGTATCAATCCTGCGATTATCAGCGCCCACCACACTGGCACGGCCTGCATTGTTGAGCTGACTCCAGCGGCTGTGAAAACTATTTTTTTTGCTGCTCGCCCAAAGCTTGTCGAAGGGCTTGTCTGTAGCGCTCAGGCCTAAACAAGTTCAGCGTGAACGATGAGTTTGTACTTTGTTGGCCTTAACCAATAGTTAAGGCACGGGTACAAAAAGCCGGTGTGGTTCGGTGTTAGTTCCAGGCTGATCGGCCGTGCAGATGGGCGCTTGCAGCGGGGCCACACCACAGGCGCTTAATCTGGCAAGTCGCTAACTGCCGCCGTGAAACTTGACCACCAG
>JAYULP010000408.1:0-3233 GCA_043763445.1 Polaromonas sp. | reverse complement strand
GATGCCATGTCAGCGCCGCGGCCAGCGCCGAACACCGACGCCAGCTGGACGCGGAAAAAGCCGAAAAAGCCGAAATACATACCCGTTACGCCAAAATTTTGGTCGTCACCTGCCGTGACTGGTTTGCTGAAGGCGCCCGTCAGTGTGCTTCCCACCAGCGGCGGCTGTGATCAGCTGACGCCGTGCCGCCTCGCCAGCGTACCGGCACGGCGTGCCGCTAGCTGACAAGCGCTTTTTTGCGCGCAAGACTCGCCCCTAACCACAGAGCCCTGCGCCACTGACCATGCAAGCCGCCGTTATTACCCCATTTGGCCAGCCCTGGGTGCCGCAGGAGCGGCCAATTGCCGCACCGGGAGCCGGCCAGATTTTGGTCAAAACACAGGCCTGTGGCGTGTACCGCACGGACCTGCATGCCCCTTGCGGCAGCTCAAGCCCACGCCGCCGTTGGTGTCAGGCCAACAAGGGCGTTGGCATTGCCGTGGCTGTACTCAGCCTGTGGGCATTGTGAGCACGGCCCGGCGGCGCGGAAAACCGTGTGGCAGCCGGGCCAAGTTTGGCCGCCACACCTAAAACGGCGGCTTTGCCGAGTACCGGCTGGCCGACCGCCGCTAAGCGGTAAACATTGCACCTAGCGCGGCCGCGCCGCTGATTTTCGCTGGCGTGAGCCGCTACAAAGGCAGCAAAAAAACCCGCAGCCTAGAGCCGGGCCTGTCGCGGGGATGTCGGGCATTAGCGGGGAGCTGGAACACGTGGCGGCGCGGCTAATGGTGCGCGCCGTAGACATTGACGAGCGTTAGCTGACCCCTGCCACGCCGCTGGGCGCTGACATGACAGCCAACGCCAACGCCAACAGCAGCGGCGACGCGGTGGCAGCGGTGTGGTGCGCCACCGACCGTAGCGCGCACGGCATGTTGATTGCTGCGCCGTCGCTGCCCGGGTGCAGGCAAGGCGTGGGCAACGGTGCGCAAGCGCGGCACCTGCGGGCGGGTGGGTATTGCGCCAAGGGACTTTCCGACGTTTTTGTTTGACATGGCCCAGGCGCTGGCGTTTGCCGCCGCCGGCAAGGTCAAGGCTAACATTGGGCTGCACCGCGCTGGTTGCCATCAACAGCGTGTTGCACTGCTTGGGGCGCGGCGACGTCGCGCCCCAAGCAGTGCCGGACTTTGCCGTCAGCTGTCAGTGTGCGGCACGGCCACCGCACGGGTGATATTTTTGCCAGCGCGTCGGGTGATTGGCCGTTGCTGACGCCATGAACGGTAAATGCTGCGCTGGCAACGTCCTGCGGCAAAGCCCAATGCACCGGCACCACAAGGAGTTTGCCATGCGAGAAAACAGCCAGTTGCTGCTCAGTCCCCTGCAAATGGCTGCGGCCGACCGCGCCAGCATCAGCGCAGGGGTCAGCGGTGTGGCCTTGATGGAGGCTGCCGGCAAAGCGGTGGCCGATGCGATGTGCCGCCGCTGGCCGCGCCAGCGCGTGCTGGTGCTGTGTGGCCCGGGCAACAACGGCGGCGACGGTTTTGTAGTGGCGCGCCATTTGCAGGCCGCAGGCTGGCCGACCCGCTTGTCGCAGCTGGTGCCCCAGCAGCTGCTCACCGGTGACGTGGCACACCACGCCCGGCTGTGGACAGGCGGCACGGTGCCGTTTTCAACCCAGCTGCTCAGTGAGGCAACCGAGCTGGTGGTGGACGCGCTGTTTGGCGCGGGTTTGAGCCGACCCATTGACGGCGCGGCACAGCAGATGATTCAAGCCCTGCGGGCGCGGCAAGCCGTGGTCTGCGCTGTAGACGTACCCAGCGGCTTGGACGGAGCCACTGGCGGCGTGTGGGGTGCGGTGGCACCGGCGGCATTGACAGTGACGTTTTTTCGTAAAAAGCCGGGGCATGTGCTGTACCCCGGACGGGCGCTGTGTGGCGATGTGGTGCTAGCCGACATTGGCACGCCCCAGTGCGTTTTTGAGGCTGCCGGCGCCGATGGCGCAGCGACCTGGCGAACCTGGGAGAACCACCCCCAGCTTTGGCAGGCCCGCTACCCTTGGCCACAGGCGGACGGCCACAAGTACCAGCGTGGCCACGCGCTGGTGTTAGGCGGTGCGACGCTTACTGGTGCCAGCCGTTTGACGGCCCATGCCGCCATGCGGGCAGGCGCTGGCTTGGTCACGCTGGCCGTGCCGTGCGCCGCGTGGCCGGTGTATGCCGCGGCAATGACGGGCGTGATGGTGCAAGCGCTACCCGCGCAGCGCCCGCTGCGCGGATTTGTCGAACTGCTGGGCGACCCGCGACGCAACGCGGTCGCCATTGGCCCCGGCGCAGGCATTGGCGAGCCTACCCGTGCGGCAGTGCTGGCTGCGCTGCGCGCTGGACGCGCAGTGGTGCTGGACGCCGATGCACTGACGTCTTTTGCCGCCAACCCTGAGCTGCTGTTCAGCGCGATTGACGCCGCAAACAGCGCCAGCGTTGGCGCTGGCGATGCACCCCGCTGCAAGCCGCAGTGCGTGCTGACCCCCCATGACGGCGAATTTGCGCGCTTGTTTGAGCCGGCTGGCGACAAGCTCACACGCGCACGCCGCGCTGCCGCCCGCAGCGGCGCCGTTATTGTGCTTAAAGGCAGTGACACCGTGATTGCCGAGCCCGACGGGCGCGCCGTGATCAACAGCAATGCGCCGCCCGAGCTGGCTACCGGCGGCTCGGGCGACGTGCTAACCGGCTTTATCGTCGGGTTGATGGCACAAGGCCTAAATGCCTTTGACGCGGCATGTGCGGCCACCTGGCTGCACGGTGCCGCAGCCGCGTCGTTTGGAGCCGGCTTGGTGGCCCAAGACCTGCCTGAATGCTTGCCCGCGGTGCTGCGGGCATTAAAAGCCATGCCCCAGGAACCCGGCCAGCCAACGCGGTGAAGTAGGCGGCGCAGCACCAGCACCAGCACCAGCCGCTGCGCCCAGCCACCGGTGTGACTTGGCGCTGCGCCCCCGCGCCCCCGCACCACCGAGTCCAACACGCCAGCGCTCGCGCAGTCCACCATGTCCTGCCCACCAGCGCCGGTGCGCACACTCAGCCGGTCAGCGCGCCGACAAACGCTTTGGCACAGCTAACCGCCATTACAGCGGTTTGAGCCGTGCCTGAAACCCCCAGGGTTCTGTGCAGAGCGCGGCAAAAACCAAAGCGGCACACCCGCCCAGCGGCCAAAAAACAGTACGCCGAGGCGCTTAAAACCACATTTTTTGGTCAAAACAGCTG
>JAYULP010000407.1:0-8109 GCA_043763445.1 Polaromonas sp. | reverse complement strand
TGGCGCTCGAAACGCTGGGGCCAATTTTTGTGAAGTTCGGTCAGGTTATGTCGACCCGGCGGGATTTACTGGCCCCCGATATCGCTGACGAGCTGGCGCGCTTGCAAGACCGGGTGCCGCCCTTTGAGTCCAAGTTAGCAGTAGCCATCATTGAAAAATCCTTTGGCCGACCACTGAGCCAGATTTTTGCGACCTTTGAGCAGGTGCCCGTAGCCAGTGCGTCGGTTGCACAGGTACATTTTGCGACGCTGCCTGATGGCCGCGAAGTGGCTGTAAAAGTGCTACGGCCCAATTTGCTGCCTGCTATTGAGAAAGACCTCGCGCTGATGCGAATGATGGCCGGCTGGGTCGAAAAAGCATCTGCCGACGGCAAACGGCTCAAGCCGCGGGAGGTCGTAGCCGAGTTCGACAAGTACCTACACGAAGAATTGGACCTGTTGCGCGAAGCGGCTAACTCAGCGCAACTGCGGCGTAACATGCAAGGCCTGAATCTGGTCATGATCCCCGAAATGTACTGGGACTTTTGCATGCAAGACGTGATGGTGATGCAGCGAATGAAAGGCGTGCCGATCAGCCAGGTGCAACGCTTGCGGGACGCCGGCGTTGACATCAAAAAACTAGCCCGCGATGGTGTGACGCTGTTTTTTACTCAGGTATTTCGTGATGGGTTCTTTCATGCTGATATGCATCCGGGCAACATCCAGGTCAGTCTTGAGCCTGAGACGTTCGGCCGCTATATCTCGCTGGACTTCGGTATTGTTGGCACACTCACTGAAATTGACAAAGAGTACCTTGCCAAAAACTTCATTGCATTTTTTCAGCGAGACTACAAGCGGGTAGCAGAACTGCATATTGAGTCGGGTTGGGTGCCTGAGCAAACACGGGCAGATGAGTTGGAGGCGGCCATCAGGGCGTGCTGTGAGCCCTATTTTGACCGTCCCCTCAAGGAGTTGTCGCTAGGCTTAGTGCTGATGCGGCTGTTTCAGACTTCGCGCCGCTTTCATGTGGAGATACAGCCGCAGTTGGTTTTGCTGCAAAAGACACTGCTCAATATTGAAGGTTTAGGACGCGACCTTGACCCCGAGCTGGACTTGTGGAGCACCGCCAAGCCGTTTTTAGAGAAGTGGATGCTGGAGCAAATTGGGCCGGGCAAGTTGTTCGCGCAACTCAAGGCTGAAGCGCCCAATTACGCCAAGCTGCTGCCTGAGTTACCACGCTTGCTGGCGCAGTACCTCAAGGCGGTGCCCAAAACCAACTATCGTGCGATTGAGCAGTTACTGATGGAGCAAAAGCGAACCAACAAACTGCTGCAAAGCATCGTCTACGGTGGTATGGGGTTCGTACTCGGTTTGCTGGCTATGCAGTTGTTAATGCGCGTCAGATTGTTCTAGTTTGGGTTTACATCGCTTTGGTGGCTTTCGGTGCCGTGCGGTTACGAGCCACAGTGGGTTGTGCAAACAGCTCGTACTGCTTGGAGTCCAATGGGGTGTTTACGTTTTTCTCGCCTTGCACTTGTTGACGCCGGCAACGCACACGCCAACCCTTTGATAAACGCAAGGCGAACGGAAAAATAGTTTTCCTACTTTGCCGGGCTGCTCCAGCGGGCCTTCGCTCAAGGCCGCCACCTATACTACGGTGCTTTGTCAGCGCAACTTCTCGCGGCAAACTTCTAAGACAAACGTCACTACAACGTCACCAGCAATATGCCAATCTACGCTTACAAATGCGAATCCTGTGGTCACGCCAAAGACGTTTTGCAGAAAATGTCTGATGTGCCGCTGTCGGCATGCCCGCAATGCGGCGCTGAGACCTTCAAAAAGCAATTGACTGCGGCGGGCTTTCAGCTCAAGGGCTCGGGCTGGTACGTCACTGATTTTCGTGGTGGCAACAGCGGCGCACCGACCGACGGCGTTGCCAAACCGGCTGACAATGTAGAGCCAACTTCGGCCGCCAAACCGAGCGACGCGGCCGCCGCGCCGACTGCTTCGCCAAGCGCCGTGCCCGCGTCGCCGTCTGCGCTGCCCGGCAGTGCCGTGTCCAAACCTGCAACATGAACTCAGTTCGTCGCTGGCTGCTGGCGGGCTTGCTGGTGTTGGTGCCACTGGCAATTACCTTGGGTGTGCTGAACTGGATAGTCAGCACTTTAGACCAGACGCTGCTTATTTTGCCGGAGTCGTGGCAGCCTGACCGCTTGCTAGGTTTTCACATACCGGGTTTTGGTGTTTTACTCATGTTGGCGATTGTGCTGCTGATGGGCGCCGTCACCAGCAACTTTTTAGGCAAAAAATTGGTGTTGTGGGGCAATGCCCTCCTCAGCCGAATCCCGATTGTGCGGTCGATTTATTCCAGCGTCAAACAGGTATCCGACACACTATTTTCTGAAAACGGCAACGCATTTCGTCAGGCATTGCTGGTGCAGTGGCCGCGCGAAGGGGTCTGGACTATTGGCTTTTTGACGGGTATTCCTGGCGGTGATGTAGTCAATCACTTGCCAGAGAACTACCTGAGTGTCTACGTGCCTACCACGCCGAACCCAACGGGGGGATATTTCGTCATGTTGAAAAAGTCGGAATGTGTCGAACTCAAAATGAGCGTGGACGAGGCGCTGACGTATGTCATCTCGATGGGCGTTGTGGTGCCAGCAGCGCGCAAGGGGCACTCTGCAGGCAACGCATCCGGCTTGTTGACGCCCCCTCGCTAAGGGCTTGACGCGGCACTGTGTCCGATTTTGTTTGTGTTTGTGTTTGTAGCGCTTGCTGCTTTTTGCGCTGAAAGTTTCAATTCTTATGGCTATCGTTTCTCAAATGCGTTCGATTTATTGCGGTCTGGTGACTGAGACCCAGCTCGGCGAGACCGTCAGCTTGTGCGGTTGGGTCAACCGCCGGCGTGACCACGGTGGCGTGATCTTTATTGATCTGCGCGACCGCGAGGGTTATGTTCAGGTCGTGTGCGACCCAGAGCACGCCGATATGTTTGCCGTCGCGCAATTGGTACGAAATGAGTTTTGCGTCCAAGTCAAAGGTGTGGTGCGCGGCCGCCCAGAGGGCACTACCAACGAGGCACTGAAAAGCGGCAAGATTGAGGTGCTGTGCCATGAACTAGTCGTATTGAACGCCAGCGTGACGCCGCCGTTTCAGCTCGACGACGACAACTTGTCTGAAACTACACGCTTGACGCACCGCGTTTTAGATTTGCGCCGCCCTTACATGCAAAACAATTTGATGTTGCGCTACCGCGTGGCCATGGAAACCCGCAAGTTTCTTGATGCCAATGGCTTTATTGACATTGAAACGCCAATGTTAACCAAGAGCACGCCAGAAGGCGCACGCGACTACTTGGTGCCTAGCCGCGTCAATGAAGGCCAGTTTTTTGCCTTGCCGCAAAGTCCGCAGCTGTTTAAGCAGCTGTTGATGGTGGCGGGGTTTGACCGCTACTACCAAATAACCAAATGTTTTCGCGACGAGGATTTGCGCGCTGATCGCCAGCCAGAGTTCACTCAGATCGACATTGAAACGTCTTTTCTTGGCGAGCAAGAAATACGCGATATTTTCCAAGGCATGATCACCGGGATTTTTAAAACCGTACTCAATATCGACTTAGGTGAGTTTCCGGTCATGCCCTACGCTGAAGCCATGCACCGTTTCGGCTCCGATAAGCCCGACCTGCGCGTTAATTTAGAGTTCACTGAGCTCACTGACATGATGGGCACGGTTGACTTCAAGGTGTTTAGCACGCCTGCTACTACGCCCGGCGGCCGTGTTGTGGCATTGCGTGTGCCAGGCGGCGCTGAGCTGAGCCGTGGCGAGATTGATGCTTACACCGAGTTTGTCAAAATCTACGGCGCCAAAGGGCTGGCATGGATCAAGGTCAACGACGTAGCCAAAGGGCGCGACGGTCTGCAAAGTCCGATTGTGAAAAATATTCACGATGCAGCAATTGCCGATATTCTTAGCCGCACAGGTGCACAAAACGGAGACATTGTGTTTTTTGGTGCCGACAAGGCCAAGGTGGTTAACGACAGCATTGGCGCTCTGCGCCTCAAGGTGGGTCACAGCGCATTGGGCAAAAAAACTGGTTTGTTCAGCAAAGGCTGGAAGCCGCTGTGGGTGGTCGATTTCCCAATGTTTGAACACGACGAAGTCAACAACCGTTGGAGCGCCGTGCATCACCCGTTTACTGCGCCCAAGGACGGACACGAAAACTCGATGGACACGGACCCAGGCAAATGCATTGCAAAAGCCTACGATATGGTGTTAAACGGCTCAGAGCTGGGCGGTGGCTCGGTGCGGATCCATCAAGCCGACGTGCAGAGCAAGGTGTTTAATGCCTTGAAAATTGGCGCGGACGAGGCGCAGGAAAAGTTTGGCTTCCTACTTGACGCGCTGCAGTACGGCGCACCACCTCATGGTGGCTTGGCGTTCGGCCTTGACCGGATCGTGACCATGATGACTGGCGCCGAGTCGATTCGCGATGTGATCGCATTTCCGAAAACCCAGCGCGCCCAGTGTTTGCTGACTCACGCGCCAAGTCCTGTTGATGAGAAACAATTGCGCGAGCTGCACATTCGCTTGCGCAATCCTGCACCGGTCTAGGGTCAGTAGCCGAGTTGAAAATTCCGCTGGTTGAGCGCTTTTTTATGCAATATCGCCAACTGACAACAGCTCTGTAGACACATGCACCCGCGGTACAAAATCCCGGAGTCAACGCTGGTGGTGATCTACACCCCAGCGCTTGAGGTGTTGTTAATCGAGCGCGCGGGCCACAGCGGCTTCTGGCAAAGTGTGACGGGCTCCAAAGACACACTCGACGAGCCCCTGGCAGCGACGGCGCTGCGCGAAGTCGCCGAAGAAACCGGTATCAGGTTGGCGTCGTTTACCCCCCCAGCCCGGCTCGAGGATTGGGCACTGACCAACGTGTATGACATTTATCCCGCGTGGCGCCACCGTTATGCACCGCACGTGCGCCGCAACACTGAACATGTGTTTGGCTTGATGGTGCCTGCCGTGTGTGCTGTGGTTTTGTGCGCGCGTGAACACACGGCCAGCTGCTGGCTGCCCTATCAACAGGCGGCTGATTTGTGCTTTTCGCCGTCGAACGCAGAGGCAGTGCTGTTGCTGCCGCGTTTTTCCAAGCTCGCTGGTCGCGCTTGAGTGCGTGGATACCCACGCGCACCGATATAGCCGCTGGCAAGCCCATCTCGGTTGACTATAAACAGCAGCACGCCAGTGAGTTGCTGAGCTGTCTAGGCCGATGTAGTGTTGACTGGCGGCCTAAACCATTCCTGTTTGACTGCAGTCGGCCCGCTAATGCGGCTTTTCTGACACTGGTACCATATGGCCCTTCTATGAAAAAAGACACTCTTCCAATGACCGAGCTTGACGAAGGAACCCCAGTTTCAGTCAAGATTCGTGAGCGCTTGGCGCTGGCCAAAAAGCGTTTTAATGCAAACGACAACATCGCTGACTTCATGGTGCCGGGCGAGCTTGAAAAGCTGCTCGATGAAGTAGAAGTCAAGATGCAAGGTGTGTTGGACAGCATGGTAATTGACACCGTGGGCGACCACAACACCCAGAACACCGCGCGCCGTGTGGCCAAGATGTATTTGACTGAGGTGTTCAAGGGCCGTTATGTGCCGGTGCCCAACATCACCGAGTTTCCTAACGCAGAGCACCTCAACGAGCTGATGATCGTCGGTCCAATCACGGTTCGCAGTGCTTGCTCCCACCACTTGTGCCCAGTGATTGGAAAAGTCTGGGTAGGGGTGTTGCCCAATGAACATACTAATGTTATCGGCTTGTCTAAATACGCCCGGCTGGCTGAATGGGTGATGGGGCGGCCCCAGATCCAAGAAGAAGCGGTAGTGCAGCTGGCGGACTTGATCATGGAAAAGACCCAGCCAGACGGTTTGGCCATCGTGATGGAAGCAAGCCACTTTTGCATGGGTTGGCGCGGCGTCAAGGACATGGAGAGCAAAATGATTAACTCAGTCATGCGCGGTGTGTTTTTGAAAGATCCCAACCTCAGGCGTGAATTTCTTGCGCTCATCCCTAAATAGCCTGCCTGCCTAGGACCTTTTTTATGCTTGTTCGTTTGCTTTATGCCAGTCGTGCGCTGGACACCAACCCTGCGGCCATTAGCGCGATCCTTGCTCAGTCACGCGAGTACAACCCGGCATGCGGAATTACTGGCATTCTTTGCTACGGCGGTGGTATTTTCTTGCAGGCCATCGAGGGTGGCCGCTTGGCTGTGAGTGAACTCTATGGTCACATTCAACGCGACAAGCGACACAAAGAAGTCGCTTTGCTGCAGTACGAAGAAATCACTGAGCGCCGGTTCAGTGGGTGGACGATGGGTCAGGTCAATTTGCAAAAAATCAACCACTCTATTTTGCTCAAGTACTCAGAAAAACCAGAGCTGGACCCTTACTCTGTGTCGGGTAAAGTGTCCATGGCGCTTTTAGAAGAGCTGATGGCCACCGCTTCTATCATTGGGCGCTCTTGATATTTTTGTCACAGACCACGGCGCTGTCGCGCCGCACTGACGGGTTGTGAATTGTGGGCTACTCGTTGGCTGCGACTTTTCTAGCAGCCCCAGCCGGCGCAAGCCCATTGTTGTAGCCACTGGCTCTGCGGCCAACGGGCGGGTCCTCTTGGACGGGTTAACGCGGCTGGAGTCGCTCGATATGTTCGAGGCTTGGTTGCGCCTCGACGTGGCTTGGATCGGCGGCTTTGATCTTCCATTTGGTCTACCGAGGCAGCTGTTACAAACCTTGGACTGGCCCACCGAGTGGTCATTGTTTATAGCCCACTACGCCCGTCTGAGCCGTGCGGACATTCGCAGCCAGTTTGCGGCTTTTTGCAACGCTAGGCCGGTTGGGTCCAAGTTTGCCTATCGCGCCACCGATGGACCGGCCAACTCAAGTCCGTCGATGAAGTGGGTTAATCCACCGGTGGCTTTTATGCTGCACGCAGGTGTGCCGCGTTTGCTGGCCGCTGGCGTGCAGCTGGTGGGTGTCGGCCAGCCGAGGGTAGACGCTCACCGCCCGCGTATTGCGCTCGAGTCGTACCCCGGTTTGCTCGCACGCGAGAGCCTTGGTCATCGCTCCTATAAGAGCGACGACAAGGCCAAGCAAACGCCCGAACGTCTGATTGCGCGCAAAGACCTCATCACTTCGCTGGAGCATGGTCAGACGCGTTTGGGATTGCGCCTTAAGCTTACTCATGCTCAGCGTGACACGCTGGTGGCCGACGCCAGTGGCGACAGTCTGGACGCGGTGTTGTGTCTGGTGCAGGCAGCTTGGGGCAAAGCGCAGGGTGCCCCAAACTATGGCTTACCGGCGCAGGTCGATCCGCTTGAGGGCTGGATTGTGACCGCGTGAGTACGGGTCAAAGCCCAGCTGGCGTGCATTAAAAACAGCTCAGTAGCAAAATTTTGATCAAATCGGGCTCTAGCCGTTGTATTAAAACCTTGCGTAGCTATTATTTTAGGAGCGATTTAGTGGCATTTTTCAGCTTGTCGGCGCACAACAGCGTGCCAACGAAGCGTGACTGTAGGATTCGGTTGCACTGGGTTGCAGCGTTACTGTTGACGGTGGTGGGGGCGACACTGGCCAACGCCACCGTCAGCCATGGTTCAGCGCCGCACTCGTGGCGCGGTGAGGTCGCTTATGTGGTTGATGGCGATACGCTGCATGTTCGTCCCCTTGGCGGGGGCAAGCCGGTTAGTTTGCGCCTCGACGGGATAGATGCACCCGAGATTTGTCAGACCGGGGGGCGGGCAGCGCGTGATGCGCTTAAACAACGGTTGCTGGGGCGGCAGGTGGTGGTCATTGGTAGCGCCAATGACCGCTACCAGCGCTTGGTGGCCCGCGTGGAACTCGATGGCCAAGACCAGGGTGCCTGGCTGGTAGCGTCTGGCCGGGCGTGGGCGTGGCAATTCGGGGAGGGGCGTGGCCCGTACGCAGCGATGCAGCAAAGCGCACGTCTGGCAAGGAAAGGCCTGTTCATGGCGGACCCAACACCGCAAACGCCCAAGGCCTTTCGGCAGCGCCACGGCAGCTGTTATACCCCGCGGAGCCGGTAAAAAACGGCTGCTGTCCTACGGCGTTAT
>JAYULP010000406.1:0-3233 GCA_043763445.1 Polaromonas sp. | reverse complement strand
AAGGCCATTCGCTCTTCGTATTTTTCTGGCTTGAGCTTGCCTTTTTTGACCTGCGCTTCGTAGTTCTTGCGGACAGTGGCCAAGCCGCGGTCGAGCGCGTCTTGCGTCGTCTCCAGCATCTTCACGGCAATACCGGCATTTAGAAAATTCATAGCGATACCGCCGCCCATCGTGCCAGCGCCGATAACTGCAATGGACTTGATGTCCCGCTTTGGCGTGTCCGCCGGCACGTCAGGGATTTTTGACGCAGCGCGTTCCGCCATAAAAATATGCCGCAGCGCACGCCCTTCAGGGCTCAACATTAGCGCGACGAAAATGTCGCGCTCAAACACCATACCGTCGTCAAACTTAAGCTCGGTGGCCGCCTGAACTGCATCGACACACTTGACGGGCGCAGGAAAGTTTTTAGCCATGCCTTTGACCATATTGCGTGCAAACTGGAAGTAAGCGTCGCCATTGGCATGCTGGCAAGGCAGATGGCGAACCAACGGCAAGGGGCGCGTGTCGGCAATGGCCTGCGCAAAGGCCAGTGCGTCGCCGGCCAAGGATTCAAGCGACGCGGCCATTTTGTCAAACAACTTTTGGCCGGGCAATTGCGCCAGCAGCTCGCTTTTGACAGGCTCGCCCTTGACGATCATGTTCAATGCGACTTCAACGCCCAGCACACGCGGCAAGCGCTGTGTGCCGCCGGCACCGGGGATCAGGCCCAGCTTGACTTCGGGCAGCGCCACACTGCAACCAGGCGCTGCAACTCGGTAATGGCAGCCCAATGCCAGCTCCAAACCACCGCCCATACAAACGGTGTGGATAGCTGCAACCACGGGTTTAGCTGAGTTTTCTACAGCGCAAATAACGCTGGTTAAGTTGGGCTCTGCCATGGCTTTGGATGAGCCAAACTCCTTGATGTCAGCACCGCCTGAAAAAGCGCCGCCCGCGCCGGTGATCACAATGGATTTGACTGCACTGTCGGCATTGGCTTTTTGCAAACCGTCGGTGATGCCCAGTCGCGTTGCATGACCCAACCCGTTGACAGGCGGGTTGCTAAGGGTGATGACGGCGACGCCGCCATGGACTTCATAGAAAGTGGTCATTGAGCAGAGTTCCTTGTGGAGGGTTAAAAAAGTACGACCGTTCGTTTTTTAGATTGTAGGCCGGTAAAGTGTCAAGGCAAGCCGCTGCAGGTCAAATCAGTCCCTGCGGCGACAAGCGGCGGCAAACGCTAATGCGTGCCGCAGTGGCGCGCTACACCTCAAGCCATTCCTTACGAGTGTCAGCATCCGCCCGCAAGCCGGCGGGGGTGCCTTGGAAGACGATGCTGCCATGGCCCATGACCAGCGCCCGGTCAGAAATAGCCATGGCGATGGTCAGCTTTTGCTCGATCAGGAGTACCGATAAACCTTTAGCCTTGAGCAGTTGCAAAAACTGCCCCACCAACTCGACGATTTTGGGTGCCAGGCCTTCAGTCGGCTCATCAATGATGATGAGGTCCGGCTCGCCCATTAGGGTCCGGCAAAGCGTCAGCATTTGTTGCTCACCGCCGGACAACACACCGGCTTCAATATGTTGGCGCTCTTTGAGCCGGGGAAACAAACCGTACATGTCGCCAAACGACCAACGGGCGTTTTTTCTCGCCTTGGCACCGGCACTTTTTTGCCCCAATATTAAATTTTGGTGTACCGTGAGTTTTGGAAATACGTCACGGTTTTCGGGCACGTAACCGACACCCAAGTGGGCCACCTGAAAGGCTTCTTTTCCTACCAAGTTGCCGCCCTTCCAATCAATGGTGCCCTCGCAGTGCACCAGGCCCATGATGGCTTTTGCCGTTGTTGAGCGCCCCGAGCCATTACGACCCAAAAGCGCGACGATCTCGCCCGGTTGAATGTCAAACGAAACACCGTGTAGAACATGGCTTTTTCCGTAGTAGGCGTGAAGGTCTTTGATATTGAGCATCTGGTGGGTCAAAAAAAGCGTGCGCGCTAGTCCATAACCGGCTCTGGCGCTAGTGCCCTGCGCCCTGTTGGTCAGCTACCGGGGAGCCTAGGTAGGCTTGTTGTACGCGCTGGTCGGCCCGCACCGCTTCTGGTGTGTCGTAGGCCAACACCTCGCCGTAGACCACTACCGCGATCTTGTCCGCCAGACCAAACACAACGCCCATGTCGTGCTCTACCGTTAGCAGCGTTTTGCCTACCGTGACTTCCTTGATCAAGCCGATAAAACGGCTGGTTTCAGAGCGGCTCATGCCGGCCGTTGGCTCATCGAGCAAGATCACATTCGCGCCGCCCGCAATGGTGATGCCAATTTCAAGCGCCCGTTGCTCGGCGTAAGTCAAGTTGAGTGCCAACACGTCAGCTTTCTTGTCGAGCTTGATCATCGCCATCAACTCGGTTGCGTTTGCGTTGGCGTCATCGAGATCAGCCAAAAATTTCAAAAAAGTGTATTTATAGCCAAGACTCCACAACACTGCACAGCGCAAGTTTTCAAAAACGCTTAGCTTAGGAAAAATATTGGTGATTTGAAAACTACGGCTCAAGCCCATTCGGTTGATCTCGAACGGTTTTTTGCCGTCGATGCGCTGACCGTTGAGCCGCACTTCGCCGCTGGTCGGCGCGAAACGGCCACTGATCAAGTTAAACAATGTGGACTTGCCCGCACCGTTGGGTCCAATGATGCCAACACGCTCGCCTGAAGGCACGGCAATGTTGATGCCGCGGATGATTTCTGACTTACCAAAGCTTTTTCGCAGGTCTTTAAGCTCCAACGCAAAAGGCGTAGCTCCCGTAGCGGCACCGGCCGGGCTGTTAAACGTCACAGCGCTTCCTTCGCCTTGATTTGCTTTTCGATGGACGCCTGGATTTCGCCCCACTCACGGGTAAACCTGCGCCGGCACAACTCAAACAATCCCGCACCGACGAGCATGACAAACAAAGCCCCAAACCAGCTGTTCAGGCCTTGCGCGTTCATCACCATGCCCATAAACGACAGTTGCGGCCCCAGCGCGATATTGAGCTGCAAGTGGTAGAGCATTTCGATCATCGCAGCAGCGCCCAACACAACGGCTAAAGCCGCCGCAGCGAGGGCCAGATAGCTGAGCCACAGTTTTCGCCAATGGCCATACATCGCCACGCGCAGATTCATCATGATCAGCGACGCCACACCACCGGGGGCATACATCACCATGAAAAGAAAAATTAGCCCCAAATACAGCAGCCATGCTTTTGTGAATTCAGACAGCA
>JAYULP010000405.1:0-8120 GCA_043763445.1 Polaromonas sp. | reverse complement strand
CATGCGTATGGCTGCACGGGGTGGGTTAACTTCCAGTTTTGCTCCCTTCGCCCACGGCACATCGCATGCCTGTGGCTATTTTGCCTATTTGATGTTTGATGCTGGAGAACCGTATGAACGCTGTCCTGAAACCTGTCCCCGCCGCTTTTTCTGACTACGCGATTGCCGACTTGTCGCTGGCCGACTGGGGTCGCAAAGAGCTCAAAGTAGCCGAAACTGAAATGCCCGGCCTGATGGCTATCCGAGAGGAGTTTGCGCTCAAGCAGCCTTTGCAAGGCGCACGCATTACTGGCTCGCTGCACATGACCATTCAAACCGGTGTGCTGATTGAAACACTGCAGTCGCTGGGGGCCGATGTGCGCTGGGCGTCATGCAACATTTACTCCACCCAGGACCATGCCGCCGCTGCCATTGCCGCTTCAGGCACGCCGGTGTTTGCCATCAAAGGCGAAACTTTGGCCGACTATTGGGACTACACCCACCGCATTTTTGAGTTCGGCGGCGCCAAGGGCACGCCTGAAGAAGGCCCCAACATGATCCTCGACGATGGCGGCGACGCCACGTTGTTGATGCACCTAGGCACCCGCGCCGAAACCGACGCCTCGCTGCTCGCCCACCCGGCCAGCGAAGAGGAGGTTTGCCTGTTCAACGCCATCAAGGACAAGCTCGCCATCGACGCGACCTGGTACAGCCGCCGTCTGGTCAACATCATTGGTGTGACTGAAGAAACCACGACGGGCGTGCTGCGGCTGAACGAAATGTCGGCCAAAGGCACGTTGGCGTTTCGTGCCATCAACGTCAACGACTCGGTCACCAAGTCAAAGTTTGACAACCTCTACGGCTGCCGTGAGTCACTGGTTGACGCGATCAAACGCGCCACCGACGTCATGATTGCTGGCAAGGTTTGCGTTGTGGCAGGTTACGGCGACGTGGGCAAGGGCTCGGCTCAGGCCCTGCGCGCTTTAAGCGCCCAGGTTTGGGTCACCGAGATCGACCCAATCAATGCGCTGCAAGCCGCAATGGAGGGCTACAAAGTCGTGACCATGGAATACGCCGCCGACAAGTGCGACATTTTTGTGTCAGCTACTGGCAATAAAAACGTCATCACCTATGAGCACATGGCGGCGATGAAAGACCAGGCCATTGTGTGCAACATCGGTCACTTTGATAATGAAATTGATGTGGTTTCCCTCGAAGCCTGCCAGTGGGAAGAGATCAAGCCGCAAGTTGACCATGTGATTTTCCCAGACGGCAAGCGCATCATTTTGTTGGCCAAAGGCCGGCTGGTGAACCTAGGCTGCGGCACCGGCCACCCGAGCTTTGTGATGTCGTCGAGCTTTGCCAATCAAACCATTGCCCAGATCGAGCTGTTTACTAAAAAAAGCGACTACGACTGTGGCACCGTTTATGTGCTGCCAAAGCACCTGGACGAAAAAGTGGCCCGATTGCACCTCAAAAAGGTCGGCGCAGTGCTGTCCGAACTGAGCGACGAGCAAGCGGCGTACATCGGCGTGAGCAAAGCCGGCCCGTACAAAGCTAACGCATACCGTTATTAAGCGGCATTCCTGCGCGGCCACTGGCGCCGCGCAGCCCTTGACTGATTGAGCCGACAACCCATGCGCGCTGACCTGTTTCTTGTAGAACACGGCTTTGCCACGACCCGTTCCCAGGCCCAACGCCTGATTGGATGCGGCGTGCAGTGGCGGCCTGAACCCGCTGCCCCGTGGAGGCGCGTGGCCAAAAACGGCGACGAGGTGCCCAAGGGTGCCCAAGTTGAAGTGCTTGACAACACTGAAGCTAAGTACATTTCGCGCGGCGGCCTGAAGCTCGAAGGCGCGCTCAAGGTCACCGGCTTGGCTGTGACCGGTCTACGCTGCCTTGACATTGGTCAATCCACTGGGGGCTTTACCGATTGCTTGCTCCAGCACGGTGCGGCGCAGGTAGTCGGTGTCGATGTCGGCCACGGCCAGTTGCATGAAAGTTTGCGCTGCAACCCGCGTGTGGTTTGTGTTGAAGGTGTCAATGCCCGGTCGATGTCTGCTATTGAATTAATAGCTGCTTGTGCAAACAAACTGCCGGCCAACACCGACTTTGGTGATGAAAACAGTTGCGACGATGGTGGAGCTGAACCCCTTGATCCGGTATTTGACTTTTTAACCGGTGATTTGTCCTTTATTTCACTGACTTTGGTGCTGCCGGCGGTCACTCGCCTGCTCAAGCCGCACGGGCACTTGTTGATGCTGGTCAAGCCGCAGTTTGAACTGCAACCAGGCCAGATTGGCAAGGGCGGCATTGTGCGTGAGCCAGCGCTGTTTGAATTCGTTGAAAAGCGGCTCAAAGATGCGGCCACTAGCTTGGGGTGTGTTGTATTAGGCTGGTCGGACTCGGCGATTGAAGGCGGCGACGGTAACCGCGAATTTTTCATCCACGCGCAAAAAGGTGCGTATTTGGTGGGCGAAGACCAACCGCTGGCAACACCGCCGGCGCGCAAAGCTGCCAAACGCCTGCCGCGGGCGCTGCAGCACATCAGCCATGAGCCGCATGAAGACCCAGAGGCCGCGCATGCTGGCCAGCCCGGGCCCGCGCGCAGCAAACGGCGGGAGAAAAAGTTCGCCAAAGAAGATGCGCTGATTGCTTTCAAGGCGGCGAACCCCGATGCGCCTGAATTTCAAAACGATGACGATCACAGTGAGCAAGACGACGCATGACTATGCCCCCAATAAGTTTTGAATTTTTTCCGCCTAAAACGCCAGAAGGCGTGGAAAAGCTGCGTGTTACCCGGCGCGCTTTGTATGCGCTGAAGCCTGAGTTTTGTTCTGTGACCTTTGGCGCTGGGGGCTCAACGCAAAGCGGCACTTTCGCTACGGTTCAGGAAATTTTGGCCGAGGGAGTTGAAGCGGCCAGCCACTTCTCGTGTGTGGGCGCTACCAAAGCGGTGGTGCGCGAGCAACTCGCTAGCCTGCGCGCCATGGGTGTCAAACGCTTGGTGGCATTGCGAGGCGATCTGCCCAGTGGCTATGGCGCAGGCGGTGAGTTCCATTACGCCAGCGACTTGGTAGCGTTCATCCGGGCCGAAACCGGTGACACGTTTCACCTTGAAGTCGCGGCCTATCCTGAAATTCATCCGCAAGCTCGCTCAGCTGACGCCGACTTGACTGCTTACGCGGCCAAGGTCAAGGCTGGTGCCAATTCGGCCATCACCCAGTACTTTTTCAATACCGACGCGTATTTCCGCTTTGTTGACGACGCCTACAAATTAGGGGCAGATATACCGGTGGTACCCGGCATCATGCCGATCACCAGCTCAACCCAGTTGATGCGTTTTTCTGACGCCTGTGGCGCAGAGATTCCCCGCTGGATCCGACTGCGGCTGCAGTCGTTTGGTGACGACACCGAGTCAATTAAAAGCTTTGGCCTGGATGTCATCACAGACCTGTGCGACCAGTTGCGCAACGCCGGTGTGCCCGGTATTCACTTCTACACCATGAACCAAGCAGCGCCAACGCTGGAAATTGTTCGCCGCTTAGGCGAGCGGGGCAAGGCTTGGTAGCAGGGCAGGCAAGCGGCTGGCCAGTGCGCCAGCACAGCCGCTACGCCCGCTGGATTGCAGCGCTGGGCCTGTGCTGTCTCGCCTGGTCGGTGCAGGCCTTGCAGTTCTCGGGTGATGCCAATACTGGTTTTAACGAAGTGGATGCGCGCAGTACCAGCCTGGCTGGCACAACCCTAAACCCACCGAGCGCTGAGCTCGACCCACTGCCCACAGCCTTGCCTGCTGCCAGCGCAGAAGCAACGCCTGGACAAGAGCAGGGCGCAGCGTCCTGGTATGCCCGCCATTTTCAAGGGCGACGCACAGCCAATGGTGAACGCTACGATCAGAACCAGCTCACAGCGGCGCACAAAACACTGCCTTTTGGCACGGTGGTGCGGGTACGCAGTGAGGTCAATGGCCAAGAGGTGGATGTGCGTATCAACGACCGCGGACCGTTTGTTGCTGGCCGGGTAATTGACCTGAGCCAGGCCGCGGCGCGCGCATTGGGCATGCTGCAACTGGGGGTAAAAAAAGTGAGTTTGTTACTGCTACCAACCGCTGCGCCGGTAAACAAGAACGGCACTTACCCCACAGCAACAGCAACGTCGGCAGCGGAGTTGCCAAGCACTACGCCGCCGACGCGCGCGTTTTTGCCGTCTATTCGCTGACGTTTGCCGCGCCTTGGCGCTTGGCACATGTCCGTTTGAGGCTAAACAGTGCGGCTGCACTGCGCCTGAGCGCTCCAGTTGCTGCTCAAGGCCACCAACGAGCGTGGTGTGCAAAACGGGGGGTGGTGCAAACAGAGGCGAAAACGTCAGCGGCCAGCAACCAAGGCGCGCACATGGTCCAGCAAATCGGCATCTGAATAGGGCTTAGTTAGATAAACGTTTACGCCCGCCTCAAGCGCCATGTTGCGGTGCTTGTCAGTAGCCCGCGAGGTGATCATCACTACCGGTGTTGTCATGAACTGCTCGATTTCTCGAAGGCGGCGCGTCAAGTCAAGGCCGTTGAGATTAGGCATTTCCAGATCAGTCAGCACAATCGCCGGTGGTTTTGTACGCATTTTTTCGATAGCGTCAAATCCATCCATAGCCGCTTGTACGTCGTAGCCCGCGTCCTCTAGCAGTTGCTGCATCGAGCGGCGTACCGACAGCGCGTCGTCTACCACCATCACCGCTGTGCGTTTAACCTGCAAACGCTGGCGCAGCGAGCTGGAGGCGTTGATGCGAACCGAGGCCTTTGTCGCGCGTTCCAACTCGGGTACGTCGAGCAAAAACAGCGGTTTTCCATCACTGCGCAAAGAGCCGCCCACTACGCCGGGAATGCGTCGGCTTAGGCTGCCAATGTCTTGCAAAATAAGCTCGCGTGCCTCCACCACTGCATCAACCCAAAGCGCTATTGGACCAAGCAGTCCTTTGGCCAAAACCATCTGCCGGTTACTGTCGAGCGCGGTTGCGCTGTCTTCAAAGCCAAGCCAGCTGCCAAGTGAATATGCCCGGTACCGAGTGCCTTTGTAGTGCACATGTCGCGACTCTGAAGCGGGGTGCCCCGCCGTTTCGCCAAAAGCGTCAGCTGGCTCCAGCACAGCTTCCCCGGCCGCTAGGGCGGTGATGACTTGCTCCGAGGTCAATGCAATCAGCTCGTCTTGCACTTTCACCAACAAGGCCTGCGCCGTACCCGACGACACAGGCACGCGGATAGTGAATTGGCTTCCCCGATACGGCTGGCTGACGATTTCCAGGCGTCCCTTGAGGCCTGCAACCCGGTCAGCCACAACGTCCATACCCACACCCCGGCCAGATACTTCGGTAACTTCGCCCTTGGTGCTGAACCCGGGGCGCAGTATGAGGCGGATGATCTCCTCGTCTGGCAACACCATGCCCGGCTCTATTAGCCGGTACTCAACCGCTTTGTTGTAGATGGTGAGCAAGTCAAGACCCGCGCCGTCGTCAGCGCAAATAACGTCAACTTCTTGGCCTACCCTGGCAAACGTAAGGGTAATCAGGCCCTGCGCCGGCTTACCCATGAGTTCGCGTTCATCCGAGGTTTCAATGCCGTGGTCCACCGCGTTACGCAGCAAGTGCAGCAGCGGCTCGGTCAGGCGTGTCAGTACGTCCGCGTCAAGCGTGACCTGCTCTCCAACGATGTTGATGGCGACGTCTTTGCCGGTACTGCTGGCGGTTTGTGCAACATTGCGCCGCAGGCGCGCGGTGATGGACCTCACCGGAATTAGCCGCGCATCAAGCAATTCGCGGTGTTGCTCACGCAGGGCGTAGCCCTCGTCGCGCATCATCGTCAGTGCGCGTTCTGTCTGTGTTCTGGCTTGGCGCGTGAGCTCAAGCTCGTCCTGTGCTGCCTCTGATATGAAGCGGGACAGCGTGTACAGGCTGTCATAACGGTCCATCTCCAGTGGGTCCATGGTCAACCCGGTTTGCTCTTGCGCTTGCAAGTGCACGACTTGGCGCGTGACGGCAGTTTCGAGCTCGCGCAGGCGTGTGTTTAATTTTTCATGGTTATTTTCAACGGCTTGTAGTCGCTCGTTGGTGGTGCGCATGAGTTGGCCGAGGCGCTCGGCGTGAATGATGGACTGGCCTGCCCGGCGCAGCAGGCGACTCAGGCGGTCAACACCCACACGCAGCGAAGCGGCATCACTGCCAGCACTCGCGCCGAGGATGGGTTTGCCCGGTTCCGCGCTGATGTCAACTGGCGCGGCTGCGACCATTGCCAATGGCTCAAGCGCGGCACCGTCGGACTCGCCTTGGCGGATCAGTTGTGCCCAATCTAGCAAGCGTTGAAGCACCGGCAATGCCTGTAGAGGCGCGGCTTCTTCACCCATCAGGTGCGCGACCATGGTGGCCAGCACATCGACCGCAACGCGTGTGTCACGCGCCATTTGCGGGTTGATCAACCCACCTGTTTGCACCCGTTCCAAAGCAAACTCAAGGATGTCTTCAGCGCGGTGCGCCATACGGCCTATGCCTGGCAGGCCGACAATGTTGCCACTGCCCTTGAATGTGTGTGCAATACGCTGGGCTTCGTTGAGGTCCGCTTCAGCGGCATGACCCGCCACCAGCTTGTCCAGCAGGCCTGCCAACTTATCGAGCTGCTCAGGCGAGTCAGCCAGCAACGCCGACAGCAACCCCATATCGACGTTTTCAAGGTCCAAGCTGACGTCTTGCACAGTTGCCGCTGGCAATGGGTTTTGCGCTGGATCGTCTTCAGTGGGTAAGGCGGGCGCAACCGCTAGCAGCTCAGCGAGTGTGGCAACGGCCTGCATATCGGGCGGCTGGGGGCAGCTGGCCAAAAACTTAACGATATCGTTGACCGCTTTGGGCGTTGCCGGCGCAGCAAGATACCCCAGAGCCGGCTCCAGCCAGCCTTGCAGCCACACCAGCATTTGCGAGTCTGCTGTGGCCCTGTGTGACGCTACAAATTCATGCACCTGCTGCAGGTACCCTGCAAAGCCATGCAATCCCATTACTTCGCTGGCTTGCATTGAGCGGTTTAAAAAATCCGCCAGTTGTATTGCAGGTGCAGGATCTTTTGGATTAGCACACCATTGCGCGGCTGCCGCGCGCGTTGCAGGCACATCAAGTGCGAATTCTTCTCGCAGCAGCGATAGCAGAGTGTCAATTTGCACAGGTGTGTCTCAAAATGTGTTTTAACCTTATGCAGGTGTGGCACTGACCCGGAACTGCGCGACGGCTTCAGTCAAACGCTCAGAATAAGTTGTCAAGGTTTCAGAATTATCTGTTTGCTGCGAGATGGCCTGAGACGCTTGTTGCGAGCCTTCATTCATGTCGACCACGCTTTGCTGCAGCGCCTGAGCCAGTTGTCGCTGCTGCAGTGAGAATGCCGCGATTTGTTTGACCAGCCCCACCAGTTGCGCGGTTGTTGTTTGTGTTTGCGCCATCTGCTGGCCGGCCGTTTTGGCCAGCTCGGTTTGTTGCACCACGTCTGAGATCAACCGGTTGACGGTAAACAGTGTCTCGCTGGTTTCCGACTGAATGTTCGCGACCAGCTGAGAAATTTGTCCAGTCGCTTGGCGCGAACTGTCGGAAAGCCGCTGCACTTCCTCGGCCACCACTGCAAAACCGCGACCCGCCTCCCCGGCTGTTGCGGCCTGCATTGACGCATTGAGCGCCAAGACGTGTGTGCGCTCCGAGATGGTGTTAATTAGCCCTACCGCAGTCGATATTTCTTGTGAGCGCTCACCCAGTCGTTTGAAGCGCTTTTCCATTTCAGAAATCGAGCTGCGCAAATTGTCCATACCTGTGACCGTTCCATTGACCGCAGCCAACGCCGCCAGCGTTGCGACGCCGGCGTCTTCAGCCGTTTTGTTCGATGTCTCTGACAGCGAAGCGACTTGCACTAACTGCTCGGTCGCTACAGATAAATTATTGGACATGCGGTTAAGTGATTGGCGCTCGTCTTTTGCGGTTTGCTCCACTACCTCGGCTTGCAAACGCATTTGCGCTGCGGTGTCTTGCACTTGTTTGGCAATGGTCTGAACGGCAAACAGTGTGCGGGCAGTCTCTTCTGACTGCTGGTTAATTGCTGACGCCACTGTGCCGATAATGTCCTCCGTGAC
>JAYULP010000404.1:0-1234 GCA_043763445.1 Polaromonas sp. | reverse complement strand
GAAGCCGCACAGTGGTGCAAGGCGCATATGAAAAAGCCAATCGTTGGCTTCATTGCGGGCGTCACCGCGCCGGCCGGCAAACGCATGGGCCACGCCGGGGCACTGATTTCTGGCGGCGCTGACACCGCAGACGCCAAGCTCGCCGTCATGGAGGCATGCGGTTTTACCGTCACGCGCAATCCCTCCGAGATGGCCCGACTGCTCAAAGCGCTGCTCTAAACGGCGCGCTTTGTGGTGCGTTTTGTAGTCCACGGCAGTGCTGCGCAAAGACAGCTGCACTGCCCACCGGCTTGCCAGCAAAGCGGCATAAACCGGCTAAAGTGAGGAAAAAGCGCCTGTTTGGCGCTTTTTGTATTCACAATCCAATGGCTGTGGAGATTCGCTATGCTTTTTGGACTCGACTTTTCTTCGCCCCTGTTTTGGAGCGCTTTTGGCTCCATCGTTGTCGCCAACATAGTACTGTCCGGCGACAACGCGGTGGTAATTGCCATGGCTGCTCGCACACTCAAGCCCGAGCAACGCGGCAAGGCCATTTTTTGGGGCAGTGCCGCTGCCATCGTGATGCGGGTTGTTTTGACGCTAGTGGCCACTCAGTTGCTTGGTTTGCCTTTCCTTAAAATTGTGGGTGCGATTTTGCTGGTCTATATCGGCGTGGACTTACTCCAAGGCGGTGAAGACGACGGCGGCCAAGGCAACGCGGTGAGCGGGCTAGGCGCGGCGGTTCGTACCATCTTGATTGCAGACCTGGTCATGAGCCTGGACAACGTGTTGGCTGTAGCTGCCGCTGCGAAAGGCGATATGGCGCTGCTGGTGCTGGGCTTGCTAGTGAGTATTCCATTGATTATTTTTGGCGCTACCTTACTGGCTAAAGTCATGGAGCGCTTTCCGGTCATCATCACGACTGGTGCGGCCTTGCTGGGTTTTTTGGCCGGTGAAATGCTACTGAGCGACCCCGCAGTCGTTACTCAGTTTGGTGTCACGGCGCAGCAAACGCTCAATTTTGCAGGCCTTTTGGGCGCAGTGTTGGTGGTTGGCACGGGCACCTATCGGACCAAGCGCGAGCAACGACGCGCTGCATCTTCAAAGACAGCTTTGGGTCAAGGTGATGTCCTATGATGAGCTGGCACATTAAGTTGCCGCCTCCAAGCTTTGCGCCACCGGCTTGCAGGGCCAAGGCCAAGGCCAGGCACCACCGCGACATTTAACCGCCGTAAGACTAAAACCCCCGGGTACC
>JAYULP010000403.1:0-1235 GCA_043763445.1 Polaromonas sp. | reverse complement strand
GCGGCTCGCGTTGTGCAAACAACGCCGTCAAGGTAATTGGCAAAACCGCAGCTTCATTGTGGGCCGCGACCACCACACCCACGCTAACGCGCGCTGTTGGCTCGGCGACTTGGGTAGCGCGTGCCCCAGTGCTGGGCCAAGCCGCAACGGTCGGCGCGGCATTGCGAGACAAATTAAATGTTTGCCAAAACACAAACACCAACAGCGCCGTGTCATAGGTCACATAAGCAATCCCGGTTGACCAGGCCAGCACACCGGCGTGGCGAAACGCCATCGCAAACAAAACGGCCCACACCAGCGCAATGCTGCCGTGAATCAACACCGCGCGCAGCGGTGTGGGCGGCGGGCAGTAGCGCGGTGAGGTAGCTTTGAGGATCAGCGCAAGCGAAGGCAGCAAAACAAGGTCCGATACAAAAATGAAAATAGCGCGCTGAGCTCGACAAACCCTGGCGGTGCTGGCCTTGCAAGCGCTGCGCTACTGGCCACGGATAAATATTTTTTTGGCCCTGCGCACCATGCTGCAACACAGTGGGTCACCGCTGATTGGCAACCACCACGAGTAATATAGGCTGGTTTTTCTGGCTTCATACCATCTGCCCACCATGACCCTCACCGCAAAATATGGCCGATACACCCGCACCGCCATGGCGTTTCACTGGCTGGTTGCGCTGTTACTCAGCATGAACATCGTGTTGATCTGGGCGGTGAGCCTGGTGCCTGAAAGCCGTATTCGTCTGGTCGTTGACACACACAAATCGCTTGGAATCACCGTACTGGGTTTGGCGATCCTGCGGCTGCTGTGGCGTTACACGCACAAACCACCGGAGCTTCCGGGCACTTATGCACGCTGGGAGCGGCGCGCTTCACAGGCAGCACACGGCTTGCTGTATGCGCTGATTTTTTTACTGCCTTTGTCAGGCTGGCTACACGACTCTGCTTGGAAGGATGCAGCGACTCACCCAATGCAACTGTTTGGCCTGGTGCCGTGGCCCCGTATCAGCTTCATTATGGACATGCCACCGGCTGCCAAAGAGCTGCTGCACAACGCCTTCGGCACAGCACATGCGTGGGCGGGGTTTGTGCTGTATGGCCTGTTTGTACTGCACGTCGCGGGCGCACTCAAGCACCAGTGGATAGACCAACACAAGGAGCTGCAGCGGATGTGGTCTTGACAGCCCCAGTGTTAAATAAGCCCAGACAGGTAGAACTGAATCAATGCTTCCAATTAAATAGCA
>JAYULP010000402.1:0-1236 GCA_043763445.1 Polaromonas sp. | reverse complement strand
CCTTGGTGCGCTTGGACAAGTTGTAGTTGTAGCCCAGTGTGTACTGGCGCCCTTTGCTGTCAGCAACATTGTCAAACTTACCTGCAAAACCGGCGTTGGCATGAAACTCGTTGGCACCCAGCGTGTACATGCCGGACAAACGGAAATTGTTGCGCTTGCCTTTGGTAACGAAATCGTCGCGCTCATAGTAGGTGCCCACAGTGAAGGCATCTAACTCGTACAGCGCACGCAGGGCAAACAATTTGTCATCGCCGATTTTTTCGTAGCCCGCACCCAAGTGCAGTGGGCCGGCATCGTAATTGGCGGCAATATCAGTTTGGTTTTTACGACGCACAGTCGTTCCAGGGATATTGGCTTTTTCGTTCAGACCTTGCGCAACTTCCAGCTTGAAGCCGCTAAAGTCAGGTGTGGTGTAGGAAATTGAGTTGCTCTGGCGTGCATCAATCAGGAAACCTCCAAACAATGCATCAGAAGATGAGCCTGTGTCATGGTTATGCATGCTGACATAGTCGGCCGTTGCCAAGTAGGCCGGCAAGTAAGACTGCTGGCCCAAACGCACAGCGCCGAAGCCGCCAGTCAGGCCAACCGTAGCTTCACGGCCGAACAGTGCGCCACCAGTGGTGCCGCCAGTATCGGAGGCAATGCCACCTTCCAAACGAAAGACAGCTTTCAAGCCGCCGCCCAAGTCTTCGGCGCCGGTGAAGCCGAAGCGCGAGGAATTGTTAGCCACAACGGTTTTTGTGATGCCGTTGGCGCGTTGGCTCTCAACCGTGGTGTTAATGCGGCCGTAAATCGTCGCAGACGACTGTGCAAGAACGGATAAAGGCAGGCAAGCAAAAACTGCAGCACAAGCCGTAGCGCGCAAAATAGTGGACATAGTTAAACCTTTTTAAGTTAAAAAATAATAAACGGGGACATTCGTGATGTTCCACGCTAATTCAAACTAAATGATGGCATAAATAGGGAAACTACTGTAGTTTATTCGCTCAATCTGTCGGGAAATACAGACGTTTAGCTGATGCTTAGGCCGGTTGCCTTCTGCAAAATTTGGGGGTGAAGCCCCGTGCCGTCGGTTCGACAACGCAGAACTCTGCGTCCACAGCGACGCCTGTGGTGCGGCTTGCCACAGCGGGAAAGCACCACGGCCATTTGGCCAAATAGCTGCCAGTTCGCAGGCCTTTGCGGGCAAAAGTGGCTCAAAGCACCGCACACGCGGTCAGCCCAGCCGCTGGGCCG
>JAYULP010000401.1:0-8143 GCA_043763445.1 Polaromonas sp. | reverse complement strand
GCCGCAGCGTCGGACTCACTGCGCCTGCCGCCATGGCAACCACTGCCCAGTCACCACTGCGTTGCCGGGCAAACAGCAAAGGCCGCCTCCGGTTTCGCCCGCGGTCGCCGCCTAAAGGCGTGCCGCTGGTCAAGCGCAGACTGCGGCAGATGGTCTGCATCAGTCTGGCTAGGGTGGTGATGGCAGCAGCGGTAGTGTGGGTCGGCATGATCGGCAAGGCGCTTTTGGTGCCAGCAGCGCCTGTATTGGCAAAAAAGCGACGCAATGGGCTGCAGGCAGTGGTGCAGACCGCTCCTCAGGCAGACCAGCTCACAACAAGCTCAGATCTGCGCTCAGGCGGCAGCGGCTTCGAGCGCATCCAGGAACAGTGCCGCCACGTCGCAGCCGGTTTGGTCGAAAATTTCCTGAAAACAAGTTGGACTGGTGACGTTAATTTCCGTCACGCTCTGACCAATCACGTCAATACCGGCCAGCAGCAAGCCGCGCGCGGCCAGCAGCGGGCCGATGGCTTCGGCAATTTCTCGGTCGCGCGCCGACAGCGGCTGCGCTACGCCTTTGCCGCCGGCGGCGAGGTTGCCGCGCACTTCTGTGCCCTGCGGAATGCGCGCCAGGCAAAACGGCACCGGCTTGCCGCCAATGACCAACACGCGCTTATCGCCGTGGACAATATCAGGCAAAAACTTTTGCACCATGACGCTTTGCGCGCCGTTTTTGTTGAGCGTCTCAATGATGCTGCCTAAGTTCAGGCCGTCTTCTTTGACCCGAAAAATCCCCATGCCACCCATGCCGTCCAACGGCTTGAGGATGATGTCCTGGTGCTCCGCATGAAAGCGTTTGATGTCGCTGGCGTCCCGCGTCACCAGCGTTGGGCCAATAAATTCGGCAAACTCCAAAATCGCGAGCTTTTCGGGGTGGTCGCGCAAAGCGCGGGGTTTGTTGAACACCTTGGCGCCTTCGCGCTCGGCCTGCTCCAGCAGGTGCGTGCTGTAGAAGTACTCGGCGTCAAACGGCGGGTCTTTGCGCATAACGACCGCACCAAACTCACACAGTGCTTGCGCCCGCTCATCGGGGCGCGCCTGAGCTGCGGTAAACCACTGCGGGTGGGCACCGGTTAAGGTGATGTCACGCACAAACGCCATGACTTTTTCGCCGCGTTGCCAACGAATATCTTGCGGCCCGCAAGCTGACAGCGTGTGCCCCCGCCGCTGCGCTTCACGCATCATGGCGAAGGTGGTGTCTTTGTAGATTTGAAAAGATTCGAGCGAATCGGCAATAAACAGGATGTGCATGGCGTGGGCGTTGTCAAATTTCGATTTTGCTGCCCAGCTCCACTACCGAGTTGTTGGGCAGGTTCAAAAAGTCGGCCGCCGAACTGGCGTTGCGGTGCATTTGTGCAAACAGCTTTTCACGCCAGATGGCCATACCGCTGCCAATCATGGGCACCACCGTGTCGCGCGACAAAAAGTAGCTGGTGCTCATAGGCTCAGCCTCGCAGCCCTGGCCGCGCAACTGCTGCAATGCACGCGGCACGTCAGGGTCGTTTTTAAAGCCGTAGTGAATGACCACTTGCCAGCAGTGCCGCCCCACGGCGAGCACCTCTAGGCGCTTGTCGTTGCCGATCCACGGCACTTCATGGCTGCGCACCGTGACAAACAAATTTTGCTTGTGCAGCACCTTGTTGTGCTTGAGGTTGTGGAGCAAGGCGTTAGGCACGGTGCCAGGCTCGGCGGTCAAAAACACAGCGGTGCCTTCGACCCGCAACGGCGGGCTGGCAAACACGGACTCCAAAAAGCTCTTTAGCTCTATTGAGTCTTCTTGCAGCTTTTTGCGCAACATGCTGCGGCCTTCTTCCCAGGTCACCATCAGCGCAAAAACCACGCCAGCAATCAAAATAGGAAACCAGCCGCCTTCGACAAACTTGAGCATGTTGGAGGCCAAAAACGCCGCATCAATCGCAAAAAAGATACTGGTCGATGCCAGGCACAGCAGCAGCGGCAGTCTCCAAGCGTAGCGAATGACGTAGAAAGTCAGCACGGTGGTAATAAGCATGTTGCCGCACACCGCAATGCCGTAGGCGGTGGCCAGCGCGCCAGAGGACTTAAACAGCACCACCGCCATCACAATGGCCACGAACAGCGCCCAGTTGATAAACGGAATGTAGATTTGCCCGGTTTCCTTGATGCTGGTGTGAAACATTTGCAAGCGCGGCAGGTAGCCCAACTGCACAATTTGTTTGGTTGCGCTGAAAGCGCCCGATATCAGCGCTTGGGACGCAATCACAGTGGCCATGGTGGCCAGCGCTACCATGGGCAACAGTGCCCACTCGGGCATCATCAAATAGAACGGGTTTTTCACTGCCTCGGGGTTAGTTAGCAGCAGCGCGCCCTGGCCGAAGTAGTTCAGCGCCAGCGCGGGCATCACCACCGAAAACCAAGCCAGCCGGATCGGCTTGACGCCGAAATGCCCCATGTCGGCATACAACGCTTCAGCCCCGGTGACGCACAGCACAATGGCGCCGAGCACGACAAAAGTGATGCCTGGGTTGTCAAAAATGAACTTCAGCGCGTAGTAGGGACTCAACGCCTTCAAAATTACCGGGTTTTCGACGATTTGCAGCACACCCAACACGCCAATGGCCAAAAACCAGAGCAAGGTTATCGGGCCAAAAAACCGGCCAATGCCGCCAGTGCCATGCTTTTGCACCATGAACAACGCCAGCAAAATCACCAGTGTGATCGGCACAACATATTTGGTGAATGTGGGCGACACCACCTCCAGGCCTTCAACAGCGGACAGCACTGAAATTGCCGGGGTGATAACGCCGTCGCCATAAAACAGCGCCGCGCCAAACATGCCGATCAACAGCAAACGCCGCCGCAGCACGGGCTTGTCCTTGACGGCGTTGGACGCCAGTGCGAGCAGCGCGGCGGTGCCGCCCTCACCGTGGTTGTCTGCGCGCAGCACCAGCATGACGTACTTCAGCGAGACGATGACCGTCAGCGTCCAAAAGAACATCGACAAAATGCCGAAAATATTCTCGGGCGTTAGCGCCAGGTGCCCGTGGGCAAACACTTCTTTGACGGCATACAGCACGCTGGTGCCGATGTCGCCGTACACAATACCGATGGCGCCAAGGGTCAGCGCGGTGAGGGATGATTTGGATGTGGACACAAAAATGCCCGATTTTCGCAACCGGCGCTGCTAAAGCGCTTGTTGCAACGGGACTGGTTGCTTTTGGGAACACTATTTTGCGCCCCCGCAGCCTAATGAAGGCTTTGCGCCCGCCCGCAGACCTAACTATTGTGCAGATTGTTGCAATGCAACAACTGCAGCGCCGCGCTTAAAACCTGCGCTGTTAGTCGTAAATTTCAGCATCTGGGTCGGTCGCTTCCAGCTCGTAGCTGGCGGCCAGCATGGCCAGCCGGGCAATCACGCCGTACATATAAAAGCGGTTCGGACTGCTGGCGCCAGGCTTTTCGCCGGCTTGGGGCAGCCGGCCATTGTCGGCAAAGGCTAAAGGCACATAACTGGAGCCAGGGGCGTTGAGGTTTTCGTCCATGGTGCGCTCGGCGTGAATGCGGTAGAAGCCGCCCACCACATAGCGGTCCATCAGGTAGACCACCGGTTCGGCCACCGCATCGTTAACGCGCTCATGGGTCAGCACGCCCTCTTGGATGACGATGTTGGCCAAGCACCTGCTGGCAGGGGCTGGGCCAGTTTTTTGCTGCGCTTGGCGCACCAACTCCGCGAGCTCGCGGCTGTCGCGCACCGTGATGATGCCCATGCCCTGCCCGCCGTCGCCGACCATGCCACCATCGGATTTGACCAGCACAAACGGCTTTTCGTTGATGCCGTATTCCTTGTATTTGCGGCGGATTTTCCCGAGCAGCGCCTCGACGTGGGCGCTCAGGGCCTCAAGCCCGGCGCCATCGGCAAAGTTGACTTCACCGCAGGCGGTGAACATCGGGTTTATCAGCCACGGGTCTACGCCCAGCAGCTTGGCGAAGCGTTTGCACAGCTCATCGTAGGCCTTGAAATGCAGCGACTTCAGCCGCACCGAGGCAGTAGCGTGCAGGGGCGGCAGCAAAAACTGCTCGTTGAGGTCCTCCAACATGCCCGGAATGCCGGCGGTCAACGCGTTGTTGAGCAAAATCGTGCAAGGGTCAAAGTCTTTTAGCCCTAGGCGGCGGTCAGTGCGAATCAACGGCTCCAGCGTGATGGCCTCGCCCATCGGCAGCTCAATCGTGGTGGGCTCCACCACCTCGGCGCTGAGCGAGCCAAAGCGCACATGGAGCCCCGCTTGGTGGAACACCCGCTTGAGCTGCAGCATGTTGGCCCAGTAAAACGTGTTTTTCGGCTTGCTGTCCGGCACGATAAGCAGGTTGCGCGCCTCAGGGCAGATTTTCTCAATAGCTGCCATGCCGGCCTGCACCGCCAGCGGCAGCATCTCGGGGGTCAGGTTGTTCCAGCCGTCGGGCACTAAGCTAGTGTCAACTGGGGCCAGTTTGAAGCCAGCGTTGCGCACATCGACCGAGCAGTAAAACGGCGGCGTGTGCTCCATCCACTCCAGGCGAAACCAGCGCTCAATGGCAGGCATCGAGTCGAGTACGCGCTGCTCCAACTCGTTGATGGGGCCCGTCAAGGCAGTAATCAGGTGCGGGACCATGGAGCGACTTTCAAGAAAATGGGGTGGTCAAGGACAACAGCGTGGCCCTGGAGCGCAACTGAGCAGTCGCCAACTTTATACACGTCAGATAAGGGTTTACACGAGCGTTACAAGGCAGGGTATTGAAAACACCGTTTACTGGCGTGTCTCGCCCTGCCCTAACACCACGTATTTCAGCGACGTCAGCCCCTCAATGCCCACCGGGCCGCGGGCGTGAAACTTGTCGGTGGAAATCCCGATTTCAGCGCCCAGACCGAACTCAAAGCCGTCCGCAAAACGGGTACTGGCATTGACGATCACACTGGCCGAATCGACCTCACGCAAAAACCGCTGGGCATGGGCATGACAAGTGGTCATGATGGTGTCAGTGTGGTGGCTGCTGTAGTGGTTGATGTGCGCAATCGCCTCGTCCAGCCCCGCCACCACCTTGATGCTGATAACCGGCGCAAGGTACTCCTCAAACCAGTCCTGCTCGGTGGCCGCCACAATTTTTGCTTCTAAATGAATAGCAGCCCATGCAGTTAATACGCCGGCTGCTGCCGGATCACACCGCATTTCGACGCCTTTTGCAGAAAACACGGCCGCGATTTGCGGCAAGAACACATCCGCCACGCCCTGCGCTACCAGCAAGCCCTCGCATGCATTGCAGGGGCTGTATTTTTGGGTTTTAGCGTTGTCCGCCACCTTCACAGCCATGGCGATGTCGCAGGGGTCGTCCACATAGACATGGCAGTTGCCGTCCAGGTGTTTGATGACCGGCACCTTCGCATCACGGCTGATGCGCTCAATCAGCCCCTTGCCGCCGCGCGGAATGATCACATCGACAAACTGCGGCATGGCAATTAGGTGGCCCACAGCCTCCCGGTCGGTAGTGGGCACCAGTTGCACCACATCGGCCGGCAAACCGGCCTGCGTCAGCGCCTGCTGCACCAGCGCAGCCAGCGCTTTGTTTGACTCAATGGCCTCCGAGCCGCCGCGCAAAATGCAGGCATTGCCGCTTTTGATGGCCAGGCTCGCCGCCTCAATCGTGACGTTAGGCCGGCTTTCATAAATCATGCCAAACACGCCAATCGGCACCCGCATTTGCCCCACACGAATGCCGCTGGGCTGCTCCTTCATGCCGATGATGTCACCGATCACGTCCGGCATGGCGGCCAACTGCTCACAGCCCAGCGCCACGGTTTGCAGCGCGTCAGGTGTCAATTTCAGCCGGTCCAGCAACGGTGCGGCCAGCCCAGCGGCCGTCGCCCGGTCAAGGTCGCGCTGGTTGGCCTGCTGCAGCGCGGGGCCGTTTTGACGCAGCAGTGCCGCGAGGTTGCTGAGCGCTTTGCTTTTGGTCGCAGCACTGGCCCTGGCTACCTGGGCTGCAGCGGCTTTGGCCTTGGAGCCCATGGCTTGCATGGCGGTGAGCAAATCGGTGTGGAAGGCGGCGTCTAGCATGGTTTGTATTTTCACATGCGATCGGCTAGAGCCTTTTGCATGATTCAAACCATGCTCAAACCACTGACCGAAGACGACTACCTCGCCATGGAACACACGGCAACGGTACGCCACGAGTTCTCGTGCACGGTGGGGGGTGCGCCCTGGCGGGCAGCAATGCCCACCACAGCCGGGTGGCGTTGAATTTGTCCCGCCTTTGCAACTTGAATGCAGCCAACGGGTGCCAAACCTTCATGAGCGACATGAAGCTGCGCCTGGAGTTCGGCCAGACGTTTTACTGCCCCGACGTGATGCTGGTGTGCGACCCACAAGACCGAGAGGCTTACGTCAAAACCAGCCCCTGCAGGGTGGCAGAGGTGCTGTCATGCAGCACCGAGCTTGCCGACCGACGCGAAAAATGGCCCGCCTACCAAAAGCTCGCCAGCCTGCGGGAATACCTGCTGCTGGCGCAACACCGCCCTTACATCGAGGTGCACCAGCGCCTGGACCAGCGCCACTGGGGCGTGACGGTTCTCAGCGCGGGCGACACGCTGGAGTTGAGCTGCGGCAAGCTCAGCATCGCAGTGAACGATTTATACCGGGGCGTGGACTTCTTGCCGCCCGCGTGAAGAGCCAAGTAGGGCGGCAAAGTGGCGCCTCAGTTTTCTCGGGCCCTAGCGCATTTAAAACAATCCAGTACGAGCGCTAAATCAGGCTTGCCTGACGGCTCAATCCACTGACCTTTTCAAAGTCAAGTGCGTTCAAAATAGTTGTCTTGATAGGACGCTTTTCATCCCAGAAAATCATAGAGATCAGGAGTCTGCGCGCATCGGCGCTGTTAATTTGCGCCAAAGCCATTTCAGCTTCTGACTTTCGGTCAAACGACATGTAGTAGACAGTGTCATCGAACATCACGGGCCGGCCTGCTATCGGCCCAATCAGTCGAAATTCGAGTTTTTTATACAACGCACAAATTGCAATCTTCCAAGGCTTGTACGCGTACTCACCAATGCCAAAGACTGAAAATCGTGGGTTTTTGATATAGATAGAACTTGCGCGGGCATCCAGCTGGGTGCCATGATCTTCAAGATATTCCCAAGTCAAGGGGGCAAGCGTCCTGATTGGCTCGGTCATGCCGCCGACAGAGCGCTGAGTGACCAATACGAACTTTTCACGCCACTCTTTGTTGCTGCCAATGTCGGATCCCTTGAGCAATGGATAGAGATAGGTGCTTTCAATTGTCACGACTTCGCCTAAGCCATTTTGCAAGCCTTGTGGTGTGCGTGTGAACTCCATAATTGAAGACGCGTCATGCTTGACCCCTGAGTTGAAGACGCGTCATGCTTGACCCCTGAGCGCCACTTCTGAGGACTCTTTCCGATCAGGTGCAGGTTTGCATCAAATGCGTCAAGGTCACCAATCGACCTGCCGTCGCGATGACCGACGCGAACGCCCTCGGTAGCGTTCAAATCCTTGTAGACCATGTATTCGTGTGCAACGTTGACCGCGTCCGGATCAAATCGGATGAAAAGCAGACAAGCGTCGACGGATGCATCGAAGTTTTTTTTTCGCGTCGATGTTGTACATGCTGGCGTCCACCATCGTTGCACCTTGTCGGTGCGCATGTGACAAGACCTTGCGTGCAACGGCAGTTTTGACCAACATACCAATTGCACCAGAACGACGTCGGAACCAAGTCAGCACTTTTAAGAGCATCCATTCGCTGATGTCAAAGTTAGCCTTGCCCGTCATTGCATCCAAACCGGAGTGCCCTTGGAAATTCGATTTAGTGGGCAGGTTGCCCCCCAATGGCGCCTTGCTGGCTACTGGTCACCCACGGGAAGTTCCCAATCACCAGCAAAGACCCTTGTACCGTAGCGAGGTGAGCCTCCCAATCGTGCAAGAAAAAATCAACGTTGTGAACCTGTACGCGAGCCGTGTTGTCAACCCCAGCGAGGCGCTCCTTAAGCTTGGCTAAATGCTCGGAGTTGACCTCAAACCCATCAATCGCTTGGACGTCAGGAAATACACGATGAGCGGCCAACACAAAAGCGCCAA
>JAYULP010000400.1:0-3251 GCA_043763445.1 Polaromonas sp. | reverse complement strand
ATGCCGAGGGACGCTACTGCAATCAACATCGTGGCTGCAGCATAAACCGACGGGTTCACCCCGCGACGGGCGTAGCTGAAAATCACCTGCGGCAAGGTTGTCACGCCTGGGCCAGACAAAAACTCGGAGATCACCACGTCGTCAAACGACAGGGTAAACGTCAACAACCAAGCGGACACCAGCGCGGGCGAAATGTTGGGCAGTGTCACCAGAAAAAACACCTGTACTGGCCGGCAGCCCAAATCCATAGCGGCTTCTTCAAGGGCGCGGTCCACCTCGCTCAGACGCGACTGAATAACCACGGTTGCGTAAGCCATGCCTAGCAAGGTATGACCCAAAACGATAGTTATAAATCCCCGGTCGGGCCAGCCCAGCGTGCGCTGCACGGCCACCATCAACAGCAGCAACGCCAAGCCAATGATCACTTCAGGCATCACCAGCGGCGCGTTAACCAAGCCATAAAACAGCGTACGGCCAGAAAAACGCAGGTAGCGCACCAGCACAAATGCAGCAAAGCAGCCCAACACCACGGACAGCGTGCCTGACAGCAAAGCGACTTGCAGCGACAGTAAAAACCCCTCGACCAAGCGCGTGTCCTGAAGCAGCGCGGCGTACCAGCGCAGAGAAAAACCGGTAAAAACGCCGTCTTGCTGCGTACTGTTGAATGAAAAAACCACCAGAAAAATCAACGGAATATATAAAAACAAAAACACCGCCGTCAGCCAGAGGCGGCCAGTTGCTTTTTCAGAAATCCACCCGTTCGGGCTCATCGTTTGGCCTGCACCAGGCTTGGGTTGCTGGCGCGGTAGCAAAAAGCCAACGGCACCAAAATCACCACCATCATGACTACCGCCAATGCGCTGGCGCGGGGCCAGTTGTTGCTGCTGAACATTTCGTCCCACACAACGCGGCCAATCATGATGTTTTCAGCGCCCCCCAACAACGACGGAATAACAAACTCACCCAGTGCAGGAATAAACACCAGCGTGCAGCCGGCAATGATGCCGGTTTTGCTGAGCGGCACCGTCACCAGCCAGAACGTATGCCAGCCGCTGGCACCCAGGTCACGGGCTGCCTCCAGCAAGCGCTCATCGAGTTTCACCAAGTTGGCATACAGCGGCAAAATCATGAAGGGGCAGTACACATAGCTCATGCCTACCAGCATGGAGACATCGGTGTAGAGCATCATCAGCGGCTGTTGAACCAGGCCCAGGCTCATCAACAGATTGTTCAGCACTCCTTGGTCTGCAAGGATGCCTTTCCAAGCGTAGACGCGCAGCAAAAAAGAAGTCCAGAACGGCAGCATGACCGCCAGCAGCAGCGCAGGGCGGACCGTCGCCTTAGCACGGGCCAAGAAATAAGCAAACGGGTAGCCCAGCACCAGGCACAACGCTGTGGTGGAAAACGCATAGCGCAGTGATGTGGCGTAAGCACTGAGGTACACCGTGGCGCCGCTGGCGTCCGCGTCATGAAAAATCGACAGGTAGTTTTGAGCCTTCAGCACTAGCCGCCAAGCGCCATCAAGCCGCTCGACTACCGGTGCAAACGGGTCTATACCGCTGCCCATATCGGTCACGCTAATACGCAGCAAGATCAAAAATGGCAGCAAAAAAAACAGCACCAGCCACGCATAGGGCACAGCAATGACCCCGCGCCGACCCCAGATTGCAGCGTGTTTTGCCATTACGCCAGCCCTACTGGGTGAGCACCACAGGCGCGGCGTCATCCCACCAGCAAAACACCTGGTCACCCCGGGTGATGCCGACGCTCGGGTCGCGGTCGCTGTTGGCTTCGGTGATCTTCAGCGTCACCACGGCACCGTTGGCGCCCGCTGCGTCCACCATGAAGGTGTTGTAGCTGCCGAAGTACGCAATCTCCCGCACAGTGCCGCTGAACAGGTTCAACAGCACAGCGGGTCGCTGTTTGGCGATGCGGATTTTCTCCGGTCGCACCGCCACCGCCACGCCCATGCCGGTTGTGCCACTGCTGCCATGGCCAATACAAACTACCCCAATGGCTGTGGTGACTTCGCAGCGCTCAACTAAGTCCAAGCTCAAGTGGCCTTCCAGCAAATTTACGTTGCCGATAAATTCAGCGACAAAGCGGCAGTTGGGGTGCTCGTAGATTTGTTTTGGCGTGCCCACTTGCAGCACGCGGCCACAACTCATCACCGCGATGCGGGACGCCATGGCCATGGCTTCTTCTTGGTCGTGGGTCACCATCACGCAAGTTACACCCACCGACTCTAAAATTTTTACCAACTCGAACTGGGTGCGTTCGCGCAGTTTTTTGTCCAGCGCGCCCAAGGGCTCGTCCAGCAGCAAAAGCTGGGGTTTTTTAGCCAAGCTGCGGGCCAGTGCCACCCGCTGCTGCTGTCCACCTGACAGCTGCTGCGGGCGGCGCTTGGCAAAGTCCTGCATTTGTACCAATGCCAGCATTTCCTCAACCCGGCTGGCGAGCTGCGCTTTGGGCATGCCTTCACGCTTCAAGCCGAACGCAATGTTGTCCCAAACCGTCAAGTGCGGAAACAAAGCGTACGACTGGAACATCATGTTGATGGGCCGCGCATGCGGCGCAAAAGAAGCAATATTCACCCCGTTCAGCAGCACCTGGCCCGAGGTTGGCGTCTCAAAACCCGCGAGCATGCGCAGCAAGGTGGACTTGCCGCAGCCCGAGCTGCCAAGAAGCGCAAAAATTTCGCCTTTTTGAATCGACAGCGACACCGCGTCGACTGCCAGCGCGCCGTCAAAACGCTTGACCAGCTGGTCAGTCCTCAAATACCCCTGTGGCAGCGCCTGCAGCCGCTCGTCGGCGCTGGTGTCCGCAAGACCTGTCACTTAACCGCCTTTTTTGAACAGTGTGAAAACGCCGCTCATCGACTGGCGCGCGCCGTTGCTGAGCGCTGCAGGCGAGACCATTTTGTTAAGGTTAGCGGCGTCTGGAAATACCGCCAAGTCGTTGGCTATTGCAGGCGTGACCACAACCAAGCTGGCTTTGTTGGCCGTGGCATAGCCCAACTCGTTGGTCAGGGAGGCCGAGACTTCTGGGCGCAAAAAGTAATTGATAAAAGCGTAAGCATTGTTGGGGTGCTTAGCGTCTTTGGGCATCGCTAGACTGTCAAAAAAGATCAACGCGCCGGTGCTGGGCAGCAGCGCGAGAACCTCGTTGCCGTTGTTGTTTTGCGCCGCCCTTGCCTTGGCAATATTGATGTCACCGGCCCAGCCCAGCACCACGCAGGCCTTGCCACTGGC
>JAYULP010000399.1:0-3254 GCA_043763445.1 Polaromonas sp. | reverse complement strand
TTTTTTCGGGTCAGCCGAGTAAACACCGTCGACTTTAGTAGCTTTGAGCACAATTTCTGCACCGATTTCGGCACCGCGAAGCGCCGCCGCTGTGTCGGTGGTAAAAAACGGATTACCAGTGCCCGCTGCAAAAATAACTACCTTGCCTTCTTCGAGGTATTGCAAGGCTTTCGGGCGAACGTAAGGCTCAACGACTCGCTCAATACCGATTGCTGACATCACCCGAGCAATTAAGCCCGCCTTATCCATTGTGTCACCGAGCGCCAGCGCGTTCATGACCGTCGCTAGCATGCCCATATAGTCGGCTGTTGCGCGGTCCATTCCTACAGACCCGCCGGCAACTCCCCTAAAGATGTTTCCGCCGCCGATTACGACTGCAACTTCCACACCCATACGGGTGACTTCTGCTATTTCCTCCACCATCCGGACAATCGTTGCTCGGTTGATGCCAAACGCGTCGTCTCCCATCAGTGCCTCACCCGACAGTTTTAACAAGATACGCTTGTAGGCTGGCATATGAAAGGCTTTCTATGATGGTTAAACAAGCGTAGCAGTTTGCTAGCAAGCCAATGTTGCGACCCAACGGACCATCGGTCGTGCGCAGCAAGTCGGTCAGACTGCTTTGGCAGCGGCGACTTGCGCTGCAACCTCGGCGACAAAATCATCGACTTTTTTCTCAATGCCTTCACCGACCACAAACAAAGTAAACGAGTGCACAGCAGTCGCTTTTTCTCGCAGCATTTGTTCCACAGTTTGCTTGTCGTTTTTTACAAACATTTGGTTGTTCAGACTGACCTCTTTGAGATATTTTTGCACGCCACCGTCGATGCGTTTGGCAACAATTTCAGCCGACTGAAGTGATTTCCCCTCAGCTACCGCCTTGGCAGCATCGTCTGCCGCTTTTGCAGTTGCTACTGACCGCTCCTTGGCAATCATCTCGGCTGGGACGTCGGCACTTGACAAAGCGACTGGCTTCATTGCGGCGACATGCATTGCTACATCTTTTGCTGTAGCCTCGTCGCCGCTAAATTCAACGACCACACCAATACGACCGTTGTGGAGATATGACGCAGTGCTACCGCCGCTAAAGCGCTTAAAACGGCGGACACTCATATTTTCGCCAATTTTTCCGACAAGGCCTTTACGAACGTCTTCGACCGTTGGACCGAAGCCGTCCAAAGACAGCGGCATGGCACCAATCGCGCTAATATCCGCCGGGTTGTGCGTCACGATACCCTCGGCAACGGCTTTCGTGAAAGCTAAAAAACTGTCGTTTTTGGTCACAAAATCAGTTTCACAATTTACCTCGACTAACGCAGCCACGCCGTCCTGTTGATGAGCAGCAACGACACCTTCCGCAGTAATTCGTGAAGCTGCCTTGCCTGCTTTATTACCCAGTTTGACACGCAACAGTTCTTCTGCTTTATCAAAGTTACCGTCTGCCTCTGTCAATGCTTTTTTACACTCCATCATTGGTGCATCTGTTTTTGAGCGCAACTCCGCAACCATACTCGCTGTAATCGTGATAGCCATTTTTTTCTCCGTAAATAAGGAATCTTGACAACGAGACAACCGACTTGCGGAAGACCAGTGGCGCCAAGATCGATTTTGATCTGCCAATTGCCGCAGGAGTGTAGAAAAGGGGCTACGTGAGCCCCTTTTGAAACCGCTTGATCGCCGTTAAGACCCCGACAAGCAACAACTAACTAGTTGCGCTTTCGACTTCCACAAATTCATCCGTTGTGTCATTCGACACAGAACGTACAACTTCGTTCATCGACGCCGCGCGACCTTCGATGATTGCGTCAGCAATTCCGCGGGCGTACAAAGCAACCGCTTTGGACGAATCGTCGTTGCCCGGAATCACGTAGTCAATTCCGATAGGGGAATGGTTTGAGTCCACTACACCAATCAACGGAATACCAAGCTTTTTGGCTTCTAAAATTGCAATTTTGTGAAATCCCACATCAATTACAAAAATAGCGTCAGGCAAAGCCGCCATATCTTGAATTCCGCCGATGTCTTTTTCAAGCTTCTCAATCTCACGTTTGAATGTGAGCTGCTCTTTTTTACTAATTGAGTCGAGGCCCGCTTCCTGCTGGGCTTTCATTTCTTTTAGCCGCTTAATTGACGTCTTGACCGTTTTAAAGTTAGTCAACATGCCACCGAGCCATCGCTGATCCACAAACGGAACTCCGGCGCGTTGTGCCTCTGTAGCAACGATTTCACGGGCTTGGCGCTTGGTGCCAACCATCAAAATGGTGCCGCGATTAGCAGACAGTTGTTTCGCAAACTTCATCGCATCTTGGAACATCGGAAGTGATTTTTCCAAATTGATGATGTGAATTCGGTTGCGATGGCCGAAGATGTACGGTGCCATCTTAGGGTTCCAAAACCGGGTCTGGTGTCCGAAATGGACGCCGGCTTCCAGCATTTCGCGCATCGTAGTAGACATGTATTGACTCCAAAGGTTGTTTCTAAAATCAACGCTTATCTGCTGACAACTAAGAAGCAGACACCTTGCGTGGTTGATTTGCGATTTGCTTTACTCTCAACTGGCAGCCGATTTAGCAAGTCATTTGCGCGCGAAGAGTAAAGCCGCATGAGTATACCTTGTAAGACTGCCCCTGTGCCTAACAGCAGCGCTACGCTCGTCGAGTCTGTGTTTGATCAGAGCACGGCAGCAAAAAAGCGCTGAATAAGGCGAGCCCTAGGATGCAAAACTACGCTGTTAATTTTTATCTGGTTGTGCAGTTTGAATCTATCCCCGTATTACAGCCGCAGGTAACGCTGGGCAGTGCAGCCGAACAGTTCGCAAAAATAACTGAGAAGCGGGCAACCACGCAGCACAAACTACGGCGATGTCATCGGGCCGTTTTTTGCAATGACTGCCGGCAATGGCGTGTTTTTAACCGCTTTGACTGCTTCAGAATTATGGGCGCTTGGGCGGTACCTTTTAAACACCGGACTTACCGTAGGAGCATTCAGCTTCACCGAAGAGGCTGAAAAAAATTTTCAATTCAAAAAGCCCGGTTTGCGTTGGGCATAACAATTGCCGCCCTGACGCCCGGCGATATTGATGCAATTCAAGCCTCCGGGTACTACACACTTTCGTTTTACTTAGCGCTGCAGTCAATACAGCAGCAGTGTGCGTTCTACGTCAGCGCAAGGCTGCTTGGGTACGCGGCCTTAATTTGCAAGCGCAACTGGCCACTCCACAGCGACGCAGTGCGGCAGCTCTGTCAGACGACGTT
>JAYULP010000398.1:0-1244 GCA_043763445.1 Polaromonas sp. | reverse complement strand
CAGCGGGGGTCTTGGCGGCTCCACCATCGGCTGCGCGGCGGGCATGCTGTTTTCCATTTCAATACGTACTTTGTCCAAGTCAAAGGTCACCGGTTTGTCCAAAAACACAGTGACATTTTGCGGCACAAAAATCACGATGGCAACCAAGAGCAGTTGCATGGCTACCCAAGGAATTGCGCCGATGTAGATGTCGCTAGACTTTATTGGCTGGGGTATCCGCTTTTCTTTGAACAAGGTATCAGATATGCCGCGCAAGTAAAACAATGCAAAGCCAAAGGGCGGATGCATGAAGCTGGTTTGCATATTCACGAACAACAAGACACCAAACCAGATCATGTCGATTCCCAGCTTGGTGGCTACTGGGGCTAGCAGCGGCAAGGCAATGAGGGCAATTTCAAAAAAGTCGAGAAAAAATGCCAAGAAAAAGATAAATATATTGACAACAATGAAAAAGCCAACGGGCCCGCCTGGCAACCCGTTAAGCAGGTGTTCCACCCATTTATTGCCATCTACACCTTGAAAAACAATTGAAAAAACGCGCGAGCCCATCAAGATAAACACCACCATAGCGGTTAGCCGGGTGGTGCCCATCATTGCCTCCCACAGCAGTTTGCGGCTTAGCCGGCGGTGAACAGCGGCCAGTACCAGCGCCCCAACAGCGCCCATGGCGCCCGCCTCAGTGGGTGTGGCAATCGCGGTGTTGATGCCGGGCAGGCCGCCCATTGAGCCCAGTACCGCGAAAATCAAAAAAGCCGATGGAATGATGCCGCGCAAGCATTTGCCCCACAGCGCCCAGCCGTTGAGTGTGCGGGCAGACTTGGGCACGCCGGGCACATGCTGTGGTTTGAAGACGCCCAGCAAGAAGGTGTAGGCCGCAAAAATCAGCACCTGCAAAATGGACGGCCCCACGCGCCCTTGTACATGTCGCCGACCGACCGGCCAAGCTGGTCCGCCATCACGATCAGCACCAGCGAGGGCGGCACCAGCTGAGTGATAGTGCCCGACGCTGCCAGCACCCCAGTGGCATACCGCATGTTGTAGCCGTAGCGAATCATCACTGGCAGTGAAATCATCGCCATTGCGATCACCTGGCCGGCCACGGTGCCAGTAATAGCGCCCAAAATGAAGCCAACGATGATCACTGAGTAACCCAAGCCGCCTTTGACCGGACCAAACAATTGGCCCATTGAGTCCAACATGTCCTCGGCCAAGCCACACTTCTCCAGCACTGCACCCATCAAGGT
>JAYULP010000397.1:0-8193 GCA_043763445.1 Polaromonas sp. | reverse complement strand
GGCCATGGGCTTGCAAAACGCGCGTCACCGCAGTGTCTACTTGGTTTTTGTCGCCAACGTCGCAAGCAATAAACAAACCACCTAAGACTCCGGCCAATGTTAAGCCGCGCTTTACGTCAACGTCCACCACCACGACATGCGCTTGCTCACCGGCAAAGCGGCGACAACAAGCTTCTCCGATGCCCTGCGCACCCCCGGTCACCATGCAGACCTTGCCTAGTAGACCAAAAGAGATTTTGGAAGGCATATTTACCTGTTTTTAGGTGTTTTAGGCCTGTAGCCGACGTGTTTGAATCTTGAGTTGCTACTTATTTTATAGCAGTAGAGACCGCTGGTTCAACCGCGCCTGTTGTGTCAGCTCAATAGCCGCCTGAACGACGCTGGCCACCACTACCGCCACCATTACCGCCACCATTGCCGCGTCCACCACCACCCGGGCGTGGACCGCGAAAATTATTGCGGTTGCCAGTCGGCTGGCCCGACGACGGGAAACCAGATGACGCGTGGCTTGCCGGTTGCTGGTGATCAAAGTCTCCGCGTGGCTCGCTACGGTGGCCATTTTGGGCTTCCATCCGCGGATCAAAACGCGGCTGGGCGTCGCGCGACGCTTCACGCGGTGGGCGCTGGGCTGGCTGCGACTGGCGCGGCGCAGCGTTTTGCGGGAAGCCCGAAGCTTGGCGCGGCTGACCTGGGTTAGGGGTACGGGGACCACGGCCGAAATTGCCGCCACCACCATTGCCAGCACCGCCGCCGGCAGGCCCGCGACCGCGGCCGGCATTGCGCTCACCACCACCACCACCACCACCACCGCTGCCGCCGTCGCGTGAAGGCTGCGCCGCTTTGGTGTCGCGAATACGGCTCATCATCTCGCTGCGTGCGGCTTTAGCAGCGGCTTGCATCACGTCGCGGCCAGGCGGCTTGCCCAAGCCCCCCCAGATGGTTTGGCGACCCATCGCCAGCGGCTCGGCGCGCTCGCCAGGGTCTGCTTCAAAACCAGGAACCGTCACTTTTTCGATGGTCTGTTTGGTAAAGCGCTCAATGTCTTGCATAAAGCCTTCTTCATCCAAGCACACCAAACTGACGGCCTCGCCGCTATTGCCAGCGCGGCCGGTGCGGCCAATGCGGTGAACATAGTCTTCGCTGACGTTCGGAATTTCATAGTTCACAACGTGCGGTAACTCGTCAATGTCGATACCGCGGGCAGCAATGTCAGTGGCCACCAAGGCGCGGATGGTGCCGTCCTTAAAGCCCTGCAGAGCTTGGGTGCGCGCCGTCTGGCTTTTATTGCCGTGCAAGGCCATGGCCTCAATGCCGTTTTTGCTCAAATGCTCGGCCACGTTGTTGGCACCGAACTTAGTGCGTGTGAACACCAACACCTGGCTCCAGTTGTGCTCGTTGATGATGTGGGTGAGCAGCGCTTTTTTCTTGGCGCGACCCACCGGGTGAATCATCTGGGTGATGCGCTGCACCGTGGTGTTGCGCGGCGTCACCTGAATAGACAGCGGATTTTTCAGCAAGCCGCTGGCCAGCTCTCGAATCTCGTCACTGAAAGTGGCAGAAAACAACAGGGACTGCTTTTGCTTGGGCACCAGCGCCAGTACTTTTTTAATGTCATGGATAAAGCCCATGTCCAGCATGCGGTCAGCTTCGTCCAAAATCAACATCTGCACTTGGCTCAAGTCCAGCGTGCCCTGGCTAGCGTGGTCCAGCAGGCGGCCTGGGGTGGCTACCAAAATATCTACGCCGCGGCGCAGTTTGTCGATTTGTGCGCCCATACCCACGCCGCCAAACATGACCATTGAGGTCAGCTCAAGGTATTTGCCATAAGTACGAACGCTTTCTTCGACCTGAGCGGCCAGCTCGCGGGTAGGCGTCATGATCAGGGCGCGCACCGCATTGACACCGCGTCGGTTGCTCACTTTGGGCTCAGTTGACAGGCGCTGCAGCAGCGGCAACGTGAACGCTGCGGTTTTGCCGGTACCCGTTTGGGCACCGCCCAGCAAGTCGACACCAGACAGCACGGCCGGGATGGCTTGGGCTTGAATGGGCGTGGGCGTGTCGTAGCCTTGCTCCAGCACAGCTTTCAGGATGGCCGGAGCCAAATTTAGTTCTTCAAAAGTCATGGTTGTGCGCCGCAAAGGCGCTGGTGATCAGCCTAATGGGTGCTTTGGATCAAAGCGGACCCGCCAGTCAAAGGCAGATGGGATCAAAAAAGTTGGGCCGCCAACCGCTGCAGCAACTGCGTCAGGTGCCACTGAAAGTGAAGCACTGAAATGCCTGAGATGCTGGACAACAAGCCCAAATGTCGGGAGTAACTGGAACCCGCAACAGTGTTAATTGTGGCACGGAACGATAATCCAGCCTTTGCCGCCAATGCCGCAGCATTGGCGCAGCACATTTTTCTTTCAACATCAAAGACTCAACGACATGGCGCAATACGTTTTCACAATGAACAAGGTTGGCAAAATTGTGCCGCCCAAACGCCACATTCTTAAAGACGTGTCGCTCAGTTTTTTCCCTGGTGCCAAGATCGGTATGCTGGGCGTTAATGGTTCGGGCAAGTCCACATTGCTCAAAATCATGGCCGGTTTGGACAGGGACATCGAGGGCGAAGCCACGCCCATGCCGGGTCTGAACATCGGCTATTTGCCGCAGGAGCCCAAACTCAACGACGAGCACACCGTGCGTGAAAGTGTCGAAGACGGCATGGGTGCGGTGTTTGCGGCCAAGGCCCAGCTCGATGCGGTGTACGCCGCTTACGGCGAGGAAAACGCTGACTTCGATGCGTTGGCGGCTGAGCAGGCTCGGCTCGAAGCCGTCATTGCCACTGGCGGTACCGACTCTGAGCACCAGCTTGAGATTGCCGCCGATGCGTTGCGCCTGCCGCCATGGGACGCGAAAATAGGTCTGCTTTCAGGCGGTGAAAAACGCCGTGTAGCGTTGTGCCGCTTGTTGCTGTCAAAGCCTGACATGTTGCTGCTCGACGAGCCAACCAACCACTTGGACGCTGAGTCGGTTGACTGGCTTGAGCAGTTTTTACAGCGTTTTTCGGGCACGGTGGTAGCCATCACCCACGACCGCTATTTTCTGGACAACGCGGCTGAATGGATTTTGGAGCTGGACCGTGGCCACGGCATTCCTTGGAAGGGTAACTACAGCACTTGGCTGGACCAAAAAGGCGAGCGACTGGCGCTAGAGCAAAAGGGCGAAGAGGCCCGTGCCAAGGCGCTGAAAAAAGAGCTTGAATGGTCGCGCCAGAACCCCAAAGCGCGCCAGGCCAAGAGCAAGTCACGGCTGGCCCGGTTTGAAGAACTCAGCGACTTTGAGTACCAAAAGCGGGTGGAAACCAATGAGATTTTCATTCCCGTTGCTGAGCGTTTGGGCGCTCAAGTCATCGAGTTCAAAAACGTCAGCAAGTCGTTTGGCGAGCGCCTGTTGATTGATAACTTGAGCTTTACTGTGCCGGCCGGCGCAATTGTCGGCATCATTGGCCCCAACGGCGCGGGCAAGTCCACACTGTTCAAACTCATCGCCGCAAAAGAGCAACCCGACAGCGGCGAAGTGGTCAAAGGCTCCACTGTACGGATGGCGTTTGTTGACCAGAACCGGGACGACTTGGCCAATGAAAAAACCGTGTGGGAAGACATCTCCGGCGGTTTGGATATTTTGAATGTCGGAAAATTTCAAATGCCTAGCCGCGCCTATGCCGGTCGCTTTAACTTCAACGGCGGGGACCAGCAAAAGCGTGTCGGCACCTTGTCGGGTGGCGAGCGCGGACGCTTGCATTTGGCCAAAACGCTGATCGCTGGCGGCAACGTGTTGATGCTTGACGAGCCGTCCAACGACCTCGATGTCGAGACTTTGCGTGCCTTGGAAGACGCATTGCTCGAGTTTGCTGGCTCGGTCATGGTGATTAGCCACGACCGCTGGTTTTTAGACCGTATCGCCACCCATATTTTGGCCGCCGAAGGCGACAGTCAGTGGACATTTTTCGACGGTAACTACCAAGAATACGAAGCTGACAAGAAAAAACGCTTGGGCGAAGAGGGCGCCAAACCGAAGCGCATGCGCTTTAAGGCACTGAAATAAGCGGTGCGGCGATGAGCGAAAAAGAGGTGCTGGACGCGACCCGGAACTGGCTGGAAAAAGCTGTGATTGGCTTGAACTTGTGCCCATTTGCAAAGGCGGTTTATGTCAAAAACCAGGTGCGACTGGTGGTCAGCAAGGCTCGCCATGCGGACGACTTGCTCGAAGAGCTGGACCGAGAGCTCGATTTGCTGGTGGCCACGCCAGCCGCTGAAATTGACACGACGCTGCTGATTCACGCCACGCTGTTTCCCGGGTTTTTGGACTTCAATGATTTCCTCGAAGTTGCCGAAGGCGTGGTGCAGGAGCACGATTTGGACGGCGTGGTTCAGCTGGCGAGTTTTCATCCGCAGTTTCAGTTTGACGGCACGTTGCCCGAGGACATCAGCAACTACACCAACCGCGCACCGTTTGCCATGCTGCACCTGCTGCGCGAGGACAGCGTTGAACGCGCGGTGGCGGCTTTCCCACATGCGCAGGCGATTTTCCAACACAATATAGCGACGCTCGAAAGCTTAGGCCACCAAGGCTGGAGTGCGTTGGGCCTGACGCCCTGAGCGCATTGCCCGGCACGCGCTGCGTGGCCGTATTTGCAAGTCACCCCATAGTGGGGGACACTTTGCCTGTCCAGAGCCAGTTTTTCGCACCATGAGCACCTCAACGCCCGCACTCACCGCCGCCTACGAAAGTTGCCTTAACGAGGCGCTGTTGCAATGCCCATTGACTATTAAGCGATGGTGCAGCAGTTTGTCAGAGCGGCTGCAAGAGCGTGCGTCGTCGGGCTCTGCTAGCAGCTCCGAGACGCGTTTATTGCAAGACGCAGCGGCTGCGCTGAAAACTAACCGCCCGGTCATCGAGCGCGAGTTTGCGCTGGAGTTGACCCGATCAATTGCCGACGACGGCAATGCCGGACTGACCAAAAAACGCGAGGGCTCCGAGCGCTCGCTTGCCTCGCTGCGGTTTGACCAACTTGAATTGATGGGTGACGAGCAGGTCCAGCAAACGCTGGACGGCGCTAGACTGCAGCAGTTTTTGCAGCTTGCCTGCGAGGCGGGGCTGGGAGAATTTTCTGCCCGGCTCAGCACCGCGCAAGGTTTCAAGATGGTGCAAGTCGACAAAAATCCACTGCGCCCTGAAATCATTGCGCTAACACTGCTCAAGTTGCTGCGCAGACTGCCGGTGGACAACGACACACGTTCGCGCTGGTTAACCCACGGCTCCCAGTTGCTGGGCAAAGAGCTGCAGGCCCTGTATTTGCTGCTTGAAAAACTGCTCAAGGACCACGGTGTGGCGGTAGCGCCGTATGCCGTGCTGGCGGCGCCTGACGACAAGCTCCGTAAACCTAGCAGGGCCGATCAAGTGCCCCGCAACGCGGCTGGCTCGGCGTCGGGTACGCCGCAGAACTACGCGCCTTACCCGGTGCAGTCGGGCCTGTCGCAGCACGGTACGTTTTCGGCCGTCAGCGCCTACAGCGAAACGGGTGGCTACGCGCTGTCCGGCGGTGGTGCGGGGCAAACTGGGTTTGCTGTGCCGGCTGGCTTAGCGGGGGAGCGGCTCTACCCAGCGTCACTTGTGGCGGCGCACGCTGCCAGGGTTGTGGGCGGTGAGCCTTCGTCACAAGGTCAGCTCAGCGGTATGCGCAGCTTTGGCGAGCCGACGGCGCAGATCAGCCGAGAACAGCTTTTGACCCTGGACCACCTGCACCGCCTGATGGTGGGGGACTATAACGAGTCCTTTGCGCCCGCCACCAGCTCGCCCGCTGGCGCTGCGGCAGCCGCGGGGTTCTCGCCTCGGGTGTCGGTTGTACCGGGCGCCTTGGCCGAGTCGCCGGGGCTAGAGCCGGCCGCGAACAGTCACCCCGGCCCGTTGGCCGCGCTGCCCATGGCGCAGCTACGGGACAAACTGAAGTCTGAAGCCAAGACGCTTGGCCAGGCTCTGGGCATTGAGGTCATCGGTTTGATGATGGAGCAACTGAGCGGCGACAACCGGCTGCTGCCAACGGTACGCCAACTGGTCGCTGGCATGGAGCCGGCATTCTTGCGGCTGGGCATGACTGACCCCCGATTTTTCAGCGAAAAAAGCCATCCGGCACGTCAGCTTTTAGAAGCTATCACCGCGAAAAGTATGGCCTACCCAAGCGAAGATGCGCCTGGGTTCGCCGGTTACTTGCAAGACATTCAGGAAATTGCGGCAGTGTTGCAAGAGGGCTACCTTAGCGATGAGCAGGACTTTGCAACGCTGCTGCGAGACTTTGACGACAAGCACACCGACGTCACACAGGCGCTCAGCGAGGCGCAGAACCTAGCGATACAGGCGCTGTTGCGGGCTGAACAGCGCAATTTGCTGGCCGAAAAAATCGCAGCAGAAATCAGAGCGCGTGCGGACTTTGTCACCGGCAATCGCCCGATCGTGTCTTTTTTGACCGGACCTTGGGCGCACGTCATGGCCAATGAGCGCTTGCTGGGTGAGCGTAGCGATGCGGGCTCGTTCAAAGCCGTCTACGCGTTGACGCTCGGTGACTTGCTTTGGAGTCTGGATGTGGCGCAGGCGGCCAGCCACCGTCAGCGGCTGGTTCAACTTATTCCTGAAATGCTCAATGCGGTGCGTGACGGGCTGCTGTCAATTGATTTTCCGTTGGAGCAAGCCAAGGACTTCTACGACGCCTTGATGCGCTGCCATCAGGCCGCCATGAAACCGGCTGCAGACGTGCCTGCGCGGCACAGCGGCAACACAGCGGCGGCTACGCTCGGAAAAACCAGCACTTTCACCGCGCTTGAGCGAGCATTTGAGGCCGGTGATGACCGCGTTGACAACCAGCCCTGGCTAGCGCCCGCCGAGGCCCAGCAGTCGGGTTTCATAGCCTGGAATGACGACCGCGACCGCAGCCGCGATGTTGACCCGCCAGAGCGCGACAAAACCGACTTTGCGCCGACTGAGCCCGCCAGCGGCGCTGTGCCGCTAACAAAGCCGCTGCCGCTAGCCGATGCGGGTCAGAGCGTTGAGCTCGCGCTTGGCGCCTGGGTCGAGCTGCTGGCAAGCAAGCACTGGCTGCGCGCGCAGCTGACCTGGATCAGCCCGCACAACACACTGTTCATGTTCACCAGCGAAGGAGGGCGGGGCCATTCAATGACTTCACGCGTGCTGCAGCAGCGCATGTCGGCCGGCCAGGTCAAGGTCATCAGCGCTCGGGGTGTGCTCGAAGGCGCGCTGGATAACGTGGCGCGCACGGCGATGCGCAACAGCATCGGCAAAGCGACGCAGTCTTAGGGGCAGTCTGCACCACGCGCTGCGGTCTGCGAAAGCGCAAAGCCGGACGGTCGGCGGCGGCGTCGCTTACCCTGCCACAAGCGGTGCGATTGGCCGCTAAAAGTGCTTTTGTGGCTCACCGCGACTTGCACCACCTCTACCGCCTGCACCGCCCGCACCTTGCCAGAGTGATGCAGACCGTCTTTAGCCAAGCCGAAAACGTAAGCCCTGCCGTCAATAGTGCGGCGGCGCCTCGTCGCGCAGGCTGCGAAATTCGCTGGTTTGGGCGGGGTTGCTAGACCGCCTGAGGTCAGCGACTTGCCGCACCAAGTGGTCAATTTGCTGCTGTTGACGAATCACGACTTCGTCGAGCCGCTCGAGCAGGTCGTCGGTGTAGCTCGCTTTGATTTCCAGCTCAGTCAAGCGCTGGTCGGCAGCGTCGGCGTTGGCGGCGGTAGGGTGGCTGGGGTGGCAGTCAACTAATGGCATGGGCTCACTTTATGGGTTTAGCTGCGCGGCGCTTACGCCGGCGACTCTGCAGGGCGTTGAGCCGGCTGACAACGCCGTGCTAAGCGGCTTTTGACGCACCCGCTGATGTTGCTGCGCAGCGTGTGGGTGCAGGGCCGCAGCACTGCGGTTTTCTCGGCTCGGCGGTAATGTGCGTTGAGTCCGAACAGCAGTGTGCGCTTGCCGCCTTAGCTTCGGCGGTGTGCAGTGCGCCATGCTACTTGACAATTTGCGGGCGCGGCAAACGCATGCAGCGGCGGTGCCAGCCGGGCCAGCGGCGACACAACAGCCAAAAGCGCTTTACGCTGTTCCGGTAGCCAGCGCTACTGACCTTGGTGGGTTTGAGGCTCTAGC
>JAYULP010000396.1:0-3272 GCA_043763445.1 Polaromonas sp. | reverse complement strand
CCTGGGCATTGGGCGCGCGAACGATATCAACGCCGCTGATGTGCGAGTAAATATTGCCCGGCACGTCAACGCCCATCATCTCGGGGCGGAACTGGGCGTTTTGAAAAATCTGCTCGGCCGGCACATGACCCGCCTTGATGATTTCTTGGCCGTGATAGACATCGTGAATAAAGCGGTTCAGCGCAGTGACTCGTTGCACCAGGCCTTTTTCCATGTTGGCCCATTCGTGCGCCGGAATGATGCGGGGAATCAGGTCAAACGGGATCAACCGCTCGGTGCCTGAACCGTCCTCGTCCTTAGCGCCATACACCGCAAAAGTGATACCGACACGGCGGAAAATCATTTCGGCTTCCACCCGACGGGCTTGCATCACGTCAAGCGGCTGGCGGGACAGCCAGCGCTGGTAGAGCTCATAGTGTGCGCGCACGGCGGTCTCGGAAGCATTCATCTCATCAAACATCTGCACGCTCATTGGCTGGGTCTCCGCAGGTTAGGTCAACAGGTTTTTTTTTGATTATCACCACCCGGTCGCCAACGGCTTGGCAAGTTGTGCGCCGTGCCGAAGCACGGCGCCCTCGCAGTAGCCGGTGTCTGACTTGAATAACTTGTCCGCCCCGCAGCCGTGAGACTGCAAAAGGACGTGCGGGAAAATTCTCAAGGTAGCACTCCATGATGCCAGTAACGCCGGGCGTTTTCGCGCTGGCACTGCACGATTTGCGCAAATGTGCTTTGCCAAGACGCCGCGCCGCAGACGTCCGAGCGCACCAGCCCAATGCCACGCGCCGTGTAGCGTGCCACCACCAGCGGCACCGGGTGGTGAAACCGGTTGCGAAAGCCCACCTGCGCTAGCGCCAGTTGGGGCTGCACTGCATCGAGAAACACCGCGCTCGATGACGTTTTACTGCCGTGGTGGGGCACCAGCAAAACGTCAGCTTTCAGTGGCGACTTAAGCGGCGCGCCGCTGCTGGGTGTGGGCGCGAACTGCGCCACCAGCCGCGCCTCCTGTGCGGCTTCGATGTCGCCCACCAGCAAAGCGCTGTGCAGCCCGTTGGAGACCCGCAAGACACAGCTCATAGCGTTCGATTTTGGGTTAGTGCCGCCCTCGCCGTAGTCAGAGGCGTTCGGATGCAGCACATCAAAAGTCACACCGTCCCAGACCCAGTGCTGACCGGCAACACAGCGGGTAGCACGGCGCAAAGCCTGTAGCGGATGACGGTCTTCAATTGAGCTGTACAGCGCCGCTTGAGGCTGGCTCGCCAGCACAGCAGGCGCGCCGCCGGTGTGGTCGCTGTCACGGTGGCTAAGCATCAGCAGGTCAACTCGCTCACCGAGGGCTCGCAACAGCGGCACCAGCACGCGCTGGCCGGCATCGCTGTCGCCGCTGTAGCGCGGGCCGGTGTCGTACAGCAAGGAGTGACCAGCCGTGCGCACCAGCACTGCATTGCCCTGGCCAATGTCAGCGGCCAGCAACTCGAATTGCCCGGGCGCCACCCGCGCTGGCTGCCACAACAACACCGGCAGCAGCAGCGGCACGCCCAGCAGGCGCACCCGCCAAGGCAATCGCAGCGCCAGCAGCAGGCCACCCACAACACCGGCAACCGCTGCCCACAACGGTGCGGACGGCAACTCCAGCGCGGCCCACGGCCACAGCGCTAGCCAGCGCAACACCAGCGTCAGCGCCTCGGCAGCCCAGGCGGCAACATCCCACAAGGGGGACCAAACCATGCCCAGCATCGCCAGCGGCGTGAGCACCAGAGTGACCCATGGAATAGCCACCGCATTGGCCAGCAGCCCAACCAGCGAGACCTGATTGAACAGCAGCAGGCTCAATGGCGTTAACGCCAGAGTAACTATCGACTGCTCGCGCGCGCCGCTGGCCAGATGATGGCCAACTGCCTGCACGCGCTGGCGCACAGCTTGAAGACGGCGGCGCTGGACGCTTCGCTCTGGCGGAAGTTGGTTTTTCAGGTCTACGCGACTTCCAGCCCTTGATTTTACTTGCTTCGATGCTCCTGAATCCGTAGCAAACAAAACGCCAACTGCGACAAATGACAACCAAAAGCCAGCCTGCATCAGTGCCCACGGGTCGCTGGCCACCACCACCGCCATGGCCAGGGACCACACCGTCAAAGCGGGCCAGCGACGCCCCGTCAGGCGCAAGGCCACAACCGCGGCCAACATCCAGATGGTGCGCTGGGCTGGCACGCCCCAGCCCGAAAACACCGCGTACAGCGCCGCCAGTGCCAAGCCGCCCGCAGCGCCCGCAGCGCTGGCCGGTAGGGCCAGACACCACACTGGCGAGCGCCGGGCCGAGCGGCGCCATAAGCCACTGATCAGTCGGGCGGCCAGCCAGGCAAACATAGTGATGTGCAAGCCCGAAATGCTCATCAGATGCGCGACTCCGGTGGTGCGAAAGATATCCCAGTCGGCGCGCTCAATCGCACCTTGGTCGCCCACCACCAGCGCGGCCAACACGCCGGCCAAAGCGCGGTCAGACACACGCTGATAAATCGCCTCCTTGACCGCTTGGCGCGCCCGCTCAACCGGGTGCCGCCAGCTGTCACTCAACTGAGCTGGCGGCGCGTCGTGCGGACCTGCGCGCACGTAACCAGTGGCCTGGATACCCTGCTCCCACAGCCACAGTTCGTAGTCGAAGCCGTAAGGGTTGCTGTTGCCATGCGGCGCCTTGAGCCGTACCGTCATTTGCCAGCGTTGTCCGGCGCGCATGTCTTGCGGCTGCCGCTGAAGCGCCAATGCCAACTCGTCCGGCTCGTTTGTGGCTTGCGCTGGCGTGGCGCTGCGCCCGGCAAACCCCGCATACCAGCCAAGCAGCAGTTGGGGCGGCAACACCACGGGCTGAGCGTCAAGCAGCGCCGCCTCCACTTGAAGCCGAAAACGCACCGCGTCGTCCTGCCGCTGGGGCATGGCTTGGACCGTGCCCGTGACCTGCAGGTCACGCCCTTGCAGCGCCGGGTTCAAAGCCGCCATTGCAAAGTGCGAAGCGCGCCAGCCCACGGTGGAAAACCCCAGTAGCAGGCTCACCGCCAGCGCCAGCGCCGCTGTTGTGTGAGGCGGTGGACGCGAGCGAGCCAGCAGCAGCGCCGCTATTGCCGCTGCCAGCGCGCAAGCCGCGTACCACTCGTCAGCCCAGAGTTGGGGCTGCTGCAGTTGCAGTGCCGAGCCCAACGTAAAACCGCCAAACCACCAAAGCGGGCTTGTGCGCGGCAACAACCGTTGAGTAAAAGTGTTGTTCAAGTTTCGCTCCCGCGCAT
>JAYULP010000395.1:0-3274 GCA_043763445.1 Polaromonas sp. | reverse complement strand
CCTGCTATCCGAGTAGTGACGTTTTCAGAATTCGTCAAAGCCGCCAGTGAACCCTATTTTTTTAAAGGAATTGTGTAATGTCATGGTCAAAACTCCCTTCCGTCCCGACGCTTTACCGCTCAGTCGCGGCCGCCGCTGTGCTGGGCTTGACGTGCCTGTGGCTGCCGACTGTCGCGCAAGCAGCTACAGCGCCTCAAGTGAGGTTTGTCACGACGCAGGGTGATTTCACTGTTGAGATGTACCCCGACAAAGCGCCTAAAACGGTTGCGAATTTCCTGCAGTACGTCAAGGACAAGCACTACGACGGCACTGTTTTTCACCGGGTGATCAGCAGCTTTATGGTTCAGGGCGGCGGCTACGACGCCCAATACACCGAAAAGCCAACGCGCGCCCCTGTGGTGCATGAGGGCCGAGAGGCGCTCGAAAAAGGTGGCGCCAAAAATGTCGAGGGCACGCTGGCGATGGCCCGCACCAACGAGCCAAACTCTGCGTCGTCACAATTTTTCATTAATGTCAACGACAATGCGTTTTTAAACCCAACGCTGATTCCACCGGGCGACCCGGTGCCTGAGTTCAGCTTTCAGGGTCAAACCTACAAAGACACGCCGCGCGCCAAGTTATTGGGCGCTGCGCAACTGTACGGCTACACAGTTTTCGGTAAAGTAGTCAGCGGCATGGATGTCATCAATAAAATCAAAGTAACGCCAACCGGCGCGGGTGGCCCATTTGCAGCTGACGTGCCGAAAACCCAAGTCGTGATCAAGTCCGCCACGCTAACCAAGCCGTGACGCAACGCATTTATTTTTTTACAGGAACCTTATGAGCCATCCAAAAGTCGAACTTCACATCAAAGACCACGGCGTTATTACCTTGGAACTCGATGCGATTAAAGCTCCAAAAACTGTTGCCAACTTTTTGAGCTACGTGGGCAAAGGGCACTACGACAACACCGTTTTTCACCGGGTCATTCCTGGTTTCATGGTCCAGGGTGGTGGCTTTGAAGTCGGTATGAAGCAAAAAGCCACGAGCGGAGAAATTGAAAATGAAGCCACCAACGGCTTGAAAAATGACAAGTACACCGTAGCCATGGCACGCACCAACGCACCGCATTCAGCCAGCGCTCAGTTTTTCATCAATGCTTGCAGCAACGGCTTTCTTAACCACAAAGCGCCAAGCGGCTCCGGCTGGGGCTATGCAGTGTTTGGCAAAGTGGTATTGGGCAACGAGATCGTTGACAAGATTGAAGGCGTCAAAACCGGCAACAAAATGGGCCATAGCGATGTGCCAATCGCCGATGTGATCATCGAAAAAGCTGTTGCGCTGTAACTGACTCCACGCTGCAGCTCACTTAGTTTTGACCACGACTATGCCCCCGTTAGCCGCGCTGACCGCGCCGGCTGACTGGCGTATGGTCGACTTTATTTCTGACCTGCATTTGCACGCCAGTGAACGGGCAACCTTCACGGCCTGGCAACACTATTTGCGGCACACCCCCGCCGATGCAGTGTTTATTCTTGGCGACCTGTTTGAGGTGTGGGTCGGTGATGATGTCGTTGACTGCGTCGATGGCAATTCAGCGCAGAAGGCACCAAAAGTGCCCCCATTCGAGCTCGAGTGCGTACAAACAATGCGCGCAGCAAGCGCCCGTACCGGTTTGTTCTTTATGCACGGCAACCGAGACTTTTTAGTCGGGCCTGCGCTGATGGCGCAGTGCGGTGCCCAGTTGCTGCGTGACCCATGTACGCTGAGTTTTAACGCCCAGCACTGGCTACTCTCGCACGGCGATGCGCTGTGCCTGGACGATGTGCCCTACCAAGCGTTTCGCACACTGGTGCGCAGCGCGGCTTGGCAAGCCGATTTTTTGCGTCAGCCCTTGATCCAGCGGCAGGCTATGGCTAAACGGATGCGCGCGCAAAGTGAGGCGGCCAAGCAAGCGAGCGGCCAGTTTGCTGACGCTGACAAGGCGATGACGCACCAGTGGCTGAGTCAAGCCAATGCCGCCACTTTGATTCACGGTCACACCCATCAGCCGGCGGACCATGTCCTCAGCGGCGGGCGACTGCGGCTGGTCTTGAGTGACTGGGATGTTGCAGCCCAGCCCCCGCGTGCGCAGGTGCTTCGTTTGACCCACGCCGGGCTGGCACGCGTCGCGCTCGTTTGAGCCGGTCCGTTGGCCAGCGAGCCGCCGCTTTTCAGTCGTAGTTTGCTGTCGCAAACTACGCTCGTTGCTTTGTCGCTGACAAGCCGTGTGTTTTTTTACCGGCGCCGAAGGCCATGAAGCTATACCGAATACGCTGGCGCGCGTAGCTGTGCAAAGCGTGGACACGGTCCACGCCCATGGCGCACGCTGTGCGGCAAGCCGTGCTGGCTCGGTATCCGTTCCTGTTGGTGCTTGGTGCGTGCGACAAGCAGCGTCTGCGGGCGCTGGGCAGTCGGTTTTTGTTCCAAAAACAGTTTAGGGAAGGTCTGCAAAACCACTGATTTCAGCAGAACGACGCACGTAACCTATTGATTTATAGAGGCGGTAGATTTAAAAATCGAGGTTTTGCAGAGTGTCCTTAGCGGGGCGCACAGTTTGGTGGTGAGCGACGCCATGGCCGTGGCCATTGCAGCGCCGGTGTGTCTGCCTTTGCTGCACATGTCGGGCAGCGAGGCGGTCCGGTCTACGGCTGCAGGGCGACTTCAAGCGCATTGTGGTGCAGCCGGGCGCAATGCGGGCGCATCGTCACACCACTGATGCCGCCGGAATAACCCACTGCTACAGCGAAACCCTGGCGGGACAAGCCATGGCGGGCGGGCCAATGACCTTGAGTTGGGCAGACGTGTCAAGTGCGGGTGAACAGGCTGAACATGGCCGCAGTGTGGTGGTTCATGAGTTCATCCACAAAATCGACATGCAGACAGGCCAGGCCAACGGCTGCCCTGCCCTGCCCTGCCTTACCCAGTCGGGCTGCGCAAGTGCGTTGACAGCAGGTTATGAGGGCGTCTTATGCCCAATTTTGCGACCAAGTAACCATGGCCCAGCGCTTTGGCAGCGCGGCTCCTGGGCTAAACGCTTATGGCGCGAGCTATCCAGCCGAATTTTTTGCGGTGTCGGCACAAGCGTATTTTGTAAACCGAAGCTGTTTTGAAGAGAAGCCTGAGTCGCTCTCCGCCCTGTTTGACACCTTTTTAAGAAAAATAGTGCTGTAGCCCACGTTCTTGTTGCCTAAGTAGCTATTTTTTTAATAGCTAGCGTAGACATCTATCCAAGCTGTAAGCCAGCTCAAGCCAG
>JAYULP010000394.1:0-18859 GCA_043763445.1 Polaromonas sp. | reverse complement strand
TTTTCTCGCGAAACTGAGTTTGTAGACGTGCCATGTTAAGCAACCTTGATTTCGTCGCCGCTAGACTTGAAGACGCGGGTTTTCTTGCCGTCAGCTAGGAGCTTAATTCCAACACGGTCCGCTTTGCCAGACACGGCGTTGAAAATTGCGATGTTTGATTGATGAATCGGCATGCTTTTTTCAACGATACCGCCTGCAGCCCCTTTCAAAGGATTCGGCTTGGTGTGTTTTTTTACCAAGTTAATCCCTTCGATCAGCACATGGCTGTCGCTGGTGCGCAGCGAAATTGTGCCGCGTTTGCCCTTGTCTCTTCCAGCGATGACGATGACATCGTCACCCTTGCGAATTTTATTCATGGCCTATCCTTAAAGAACTTCAGGAGCTAAGGACACGATCTTCATGAACTTTTCTGTACGCAGTTCACGCGTTACAGGTCCAAAAATTCGTGTACCAATAGGCTCTAGCTTGGCGTTAAGAAGCACAGCAGCATTGCCGTCGAACTTCACTAACGAGCCATCACCCCGACGAATGCCTTTGGCAGTACGTACAACAACGGCGCTGTAGACCTCGCCTTTTTTGACGCGGCCGCGCGGCGCTGCTTCTTTAATGGTCACTTTGATGACGTCGCCAACGCTGGCATACCGGCGTTTTGAGCCGCCCAGCACTTTAATGCACATCACAGATTTAGCGCCTGTGTTGTCAGCAACATCGAGCTTCGATTGCGTTTGAATCATTTATATTTTCCCAACTTGCATCCATAGCAGCCCCTGCGGACAACTGTCAGATCAGTCTTGGGCCCGTCGTCCACACCGCAAACCACTTGCAATGTTTTCTGTTGGGCAGATATGCTCGCCTCTTTCAAGGTGAGCCACTGATTATGGCGGCCCTGCGCTACGCTGTCAACATGTCAGGCTGCTTTATTTTTCAGTGGCTTTTTTGCCTGCTGCCCCAAGTCGGCAGCTGCAACTGCGGTCGAGACAACGCGTTCAATACGTTGGCGAATGACTCGGCGCCTGTTTTGCGTCCAAGTCGCCGGCTTGTCCGGTATTTTTAAAGTGCAACCCTGACCTTCTCGCTACGTTGTCGGTGACCTCTGAAGCCTATTTGCGATGCGAGGTCGATCAGGTCGGCACTCGCATCGGCGCGCCGCCCGGCACCCGCCAGATGGCTGTCGGCCCGAGCACCAAACACAGACGCGCAGGTCAAGCGCAAATATCTGCCCTGTGGCACCAATGACAGCCAGCCGACTGGGCGGCTTATCGACGCTGCAATGCTTATCGCCGATACAAGCAACAGCTCTAGCCACCTGCTGCTCAGTCAGCAGGGCAACCGCTGGGACACCGCGCGGTGGGCGCTGCTGGACATTGCGACAGCGCCAGCACAGTGAGCACCGCCCTTACTTTCAACGACTAGCTTAAACCTGTCCCTGGTCCCGGGCCTAGCCTAGCCTAGCTACTGCTATTGCTATTGCTATTAGTCGCAATGCCATGCGCGCGGTGGCGAGTCAAGGCAGGCGCGCGCGCATCAGTGACTTGCTCAATAGGCCCCAAATGGGCTCCAGTCAGATTTTTTGGGTATTGCTGTGATGCGAGCGGCCCAGACTGGGACTACCGCGCTCGGTCCCCGCCTACCGAGCCGGTCTGTCCAGTCGGGGCTGTAACCACAGCCTTAGCAGGGTTGCCGAGCTCGACGGCGTTTGGCGCTTCAGGTGCTCGTTTGTGCTTATCCTTGAGACTAACCGGGCAACTGCGCTGAGGCAGCGCTGAACGTACGCCGCACACTGGGTAACTGCACTTTTAAGTTGTGTCAACGGCGCTGCGGCCTATAGACCCACAGCCGGAGGTTTTTCACGCACCGACGTGCCAGTCGGTGACAATTTAGCGCAATAGCCCGAGCACTCCGGCTGGGTTAAAGCTTCCTTGATTTTCTCGCTCACCACGCAAATCACACAACATATGCACACTATGACGGCTCTGCTTTTGTCAGCCCACGCCCTGCCGCTCTCCCACGCCCTTCGCGTCGCCTTCATCGGTGGCGGCAATATGGCCAGCGCCATCATCGGCGGGCTGGTTGCCCACGGCACACTACCCGCTCATATTCAGGTTGTGGAGCCCCACGCCGAACAACGCGCCAAGCTTGCAGCGCAGTTTGGTGTGACCGCAACCGCCCAGCCTGACGACGCGCTGAGTCAAGCCGATCTGGTGGTGTGGGCTGTCAAGCCGCAAACCTTCCAGGCGGCGGCCGGGCAAGCCAAAGCGCACACTGGCCATGCCCTGCATTTGAGCGTTGCCGCCGGAATTCGCTCTGACAGCATTGCCCGGTGGCTCGGCTGCGAGCGGGTGGTGCGCGCCATGCCGAACACGCCTGCGCTGGTGGGCAAGGGCATGACAGCCCTATTTGCTCGGCCCGCTGTCTCACCCGCCGACCGGCAGGCAGTTCAGGCGGTGCTCGGCCCGACCGGTGAGCTGATGTGGCTGGACCCGACTGCTGGGGAAAGTCAGCTAGACGCCGTAACAGCGCTGTCCGGCTCTGGTCCAGCGTATGTGTTTTACTTTTTGGAAGCCATGTCCGCTGCGGGCGTCGGCATGGGCTTGTCCAGCGCTGACGCCCACCGTCTGGCCGTGGCTACCTTTGTCGGCGCGTCAGCCTTGGCCCTGGCCTCGCCAGACGCACCCGAGGTACTGCGCGCTCGGGTGACATCCAAAGGGGGCACCACCCATGCCGCGTTGAGCCACATGGAAGGCGCGCACCTCAAGCAGCATTTCATGGCGGCCATGGCGGTAGCACGCCAGCGGGCAGTTGAGCTGGGCGATGAGTTTGGCGCCGCCTGAGTCTGGCGTCGCCAAAAGTGTCTGCAGCAGGTGTAGACGGTGCTTTTCAAGTCAAATCACCCTCTGGCCGTTGTATTTAAATGCTGTGATGCTATCTTTTTTATTTTCCGACGGCTGCGCTTTTGTGCCGCGTTGGAGTGACTCCCGTCAACCACGGCGCGCAAGGCTACGTTAAACAAACACGCAACTTTGGTTGCGTGCCTGCCACCACAAGACTGTCACAACACCAGGAGTTCACTATGAAAAAGTTTCTGTCCACCCTCGCGGCTGCAGCTATCTTGGCAACGCCTTTGACTGTGACCTCGCTGGCCCAAGCCGCTTCACACGCTGGCGCGCCAATGGCGGCACCAGCAGCGGCGCCAGCCACAGCCAAAGCACCCGCCAAAACTAAAGCCAAGGCCAAAAAAGTCAGCAAAGCCAAAGTCGCTAAAAAAGCAGCCTGATGTGCCCATGCCTGCCCGCCCGGTTTTTGCAGCCGGGCGGGCCCAAAGCCCGCTTTATGCGGGCTTTTTTATAGGCGCATCAACACAGCGACACCACCAAGCCGGCAAACACTGTCAGCCCTAGCCAATGGTTAAGGCTAAAGGCCTTAAAGCAGCCGCCTCGCTGCCGGTGGCGAATCAGCCAGCCGTGCCACAACGCCTGGGCCACTGCCAGCCCAATGGCGAGGGCATAAACCGCTGAGCCAGCCAGGTCCCAAAGCGCCAGCGTCCAGACGGACAGGTACATCAGGTAGCTCACCATCACCGCGGCGACATCGAAGCGGCCCAGGGTGATGGCCGAGGTTTTCATGCCAATGCGCCGGTCGTCGTCCCGGTCAACCATGGCGTACTCGGTGTCGTAGGCCATTACCCAAAACAAGTTGCCCACCAGCAGCAGCCATGCCAGGGGCGGCACGCGCCCTTGCACAGCGGCAAACGCCATGGGAATGCCAAAGCTGAAGGCCACGCCCAACACCGCCTGGGGCATGGCAATGAAGCGTTTGGCAAACGGGTAAGCCAGCGTAAGCGCCAGCGCGGCAAAAGAGCAGGCCACCGTGACCGTATTGGTTGTCAGCACCAGCGCAAACGCGCACAGTCCCAGCACCGCGCCCAAACCCAAAGCGGCCTTGACCGACAGCTGGCCACTGGTCACCGGGCGGCTGGCGGTGCGCTTGACGTGGCGGTCAAAGTCACGGTCGGCCACATCGTTGATGCAGCAGCCCGCGCTGCGCATCAAAAACGTCCCGAGTGTGAACACTGCCAACAATTGCCAGCCGGGAAAGCCGCGCTGCGCCACCCACAACGCGGCCAGGGTAGGCCACAACAACAGCAACCAGCCGGCCGGCCGGTCCCAGCGGATCAGTTGCAGATAAAGCGCCAGTTTGTTTTTCACACGGCCTTCGTTAGCGGCTGAGTCGGGGCCGCTCAGTCTTCAAGCAGTGAGCGCAACATCCACGCGGTTTGCTCGTGCACCGTCAGCCGCTGGGTCAGCAAATCGGCTGTCGGCTCGTCACTGGCTTTGTCGGCAACGGCGAACAAACCGCGCGCTGTACGGGCCACCGCCTCGTGGCCTTTGACCAATATACGCACCATCTCCAGCGCTTTGGGTGGCGTTACCGGTGCGTCAGGTACCGAGGCGAGCTTGCTGAACTGGGCATAGGAGCCCGGCGCCGCATGACCCAACGAACGAATGCGCTCGGCCACCGGGTCCACCGCAGCCCACAGCTCGGTGTACTGGCCCATGAACATTTGATGCAAGGTGTTGAACATTGGGCCGGTGACGTTCCAATGAAAATTGTGCGTGGTCAGGTAGAGCGTGTAAGTGTCGGCCAGCAGGTGGCTTAGCCCCTTGGCGATGGCCGCACGGTCCTTTTCGCTGATGCCAATGTTGATGGGTAGTGCCGTTGTCGAGGCGATATGAACGGAAGATTTAGCCATTTGATTCCTTCGTAAAAGTAAGTTGCCAGCACTTGACTGTACAAAAGGCCTAGTTTTAGCTCAGTGGCCGCGCTAAAAGCCCCGTGCGCCGCGCCTGGTGCCAAGCAGACAAGCGCTCACGACAGCCGCGTCACGCCCGGCAGCTCACAGGCATAGATGGCGTTGCGCAGCGCGGCAATCGCCTCATACCGGGTAAAACTGCGCCGCCAAACCAGCACCACTCGCCGGCTGGGCACATGCCCCTCGAACGGCAGGTATTTAATGAAGGACGGCTGCTCGGCTGGCACGGCGGCCGCACGCTTGCCTTTTTTGACCCCCGCGAGCGACTCCTTCGGTACCCCCAAGCGCGGCACCAGTGTGATCCCCATGCCAGCGGCCACCATGTGTTTGATGGTTTCAAGCGACGAGCCCTCAAACGACTTGCTGATGCCGTCCGAATGGCTAGAAAACCGCGCAAACTCCGGGCACACCTCCAGCACATGGTCCCTAAAGCAGTGGCCGTTGCCCAGTAGCAGCATGGTTTGTTTTTTGATTTCTTCGGCCGTCACGCTGCGGCGTGCCGCCAGCGGGTGGCTGCTCGGCACGGCGGCCATAAAAGGCTCGTCATACAACGGCGCTATCGCCAAGTTGGTGTCAGGAAACGGCTCCGCCAAAATCGCACAGTCGATCTCGCCATTGCGCAGCGCTTCGAGCAACTTGACGGTAAAGTTTTCCTGCAGCATGAGCGGCATCTGCGGCGTCTGCTCGATAGCCTGGCCCACCAGATCGGGCAGCAAATACGGCCCAATGGTGTGGATCACGCCAAGCCGCAGCGGGCCAGCCAGTGGGTCTTTGCCGCGCTTGGCAATGTCGCGAATAGCGTCCGCCTGCTCCAGCACGCTTTGCGCTTGGCGCACGATCTGCTCGCCCAGCGGCGTTACTGTGATTTCGTTCGCGTTGCGCTCAAACAACTTGACCTGCAATTCAGCCTCCAGCTTTTTGATCGCCACACTCAGCGTAGGCTGGCTGACACGGCAGGCCTCGGCGCCCTTGCCAAAGTGTTTTTCGCGCGCAACGGCAACGATGTATTTGAGCTCGGTCAGTGTCATGGCCACAATTGTCCGATTTTTCGCGCCCAAAGCACCCTGAACAGCCAAAACCGGTCTACTTTTAGATTTTTTATAGTGCTAGCCCTTGTTCTTACTGCCTAGTTAGCTATTTAATTAGTAGCGCTTGAGTCGGCTTTGGGCGGCATTCAGGTTGCGGGCTAAAGCGGCTTGGCCCTGCAACGCGAGCCTGTATTGCCGGCGATACAGGCCCCGGCCCATCAAGCCTTCAAAAACTCCGCCTTCCCGCCCAGCCAGCGCAAGATGTGCCGCTGCGCCATGTCGGCAAAACGCTCCAGCATCACCGGCGCGGTGGCACGAGCCCAGGCCAGCAGCGCGGTGTCCTCGGCCAAATCGGCAAAACGCAGCAGCGGCGCACCCGACTGGCGCGCGCCCAAAAACTCACCAGGACCACGGATGTCGAGGTCGCGCCGGGCAATTTCAAAGCCGTCGTTGGTCTCCACCATGGCCTTGAGCCGGGCGCGGGCAGTCTGGCCCAAACGCGGCGCATCACCCAGGGCATACAGCAACACGCAGGCCGACGCGGCTGCACCGCGCCCCACCCGGCCGCGCAACTGGTGCAACTGGCTCAGGCCAAAACGCTCAGCGTGCTCAATGACCATCAGCGAGGCGTTAGGCACATCCACCCCGACCTCAATGACGGTGGTGCTGACCAGCACGGCCATTAGCCCGTCCGTAAAAAGGCTCATCACTGCTTTTTTTTCAGCTGCTGGCATGCGCGAATGCAGCAGACCGACCAGGGTCTCGGGCAGAGCGGCAGACAGGGCTTGGTGCGTTTCAGTGGCATTGCTCAGGTCTAACGCTTCGCTTTCTTCAATTAGCGGGCAAACCCAGTAAACCTGCCGACCCTCGGCGATTTGGCTCTGGATGCGGGCCACCACCTCATCGCGCCGTGAGTCATTGACCACTTTGGTCACGATGGCGGTGCGGCCCGGCGGCAGCTCGTCGATGGTCGAGACGTCCAGGTCGGCGTAGTAACTCATGGCCAGTGTGCGCGGAATAGGGGTGGCGGTCATCATGAGCAAGTGGGGCTCTTGGCCGTCGTCGGTCATTTTGCTGCGCAAAGCCAGCCGCTGCGCCACGCCAAAGCGGTGCTGCTCGTCGATGATGGCCAGCGCCAGACTTTTAAACACCACCTTGTCCTGAATCACCGCATGGGTGCCCACCACCAGCGCCGCTTCGCCGCTAGCAATCATGGCCAGCGATTCGCGCCGCTCCTTGGTTTTTTGGCTACCGGTGAGCCACGCAGTTTTGATGCCCAGCGGCTCGAGCCAGCTCAGTAGCTTGCGAAAATGTTGCTCCGCCAAAATTTCAGTTGGCGCCATCAGCGCGCATTGCCAGCCGGCGCTGATGCAGCGCGCCGCCGCCAACGCCGCCACCACGGTTTTGCCACTGCCCACATCGCCTTGCAGCAGGCGATGCATCGGTGTTTTTTTTTGCAGATCAGCGCTGATCTCGCTGCCCACGCGCTGCTGGGCAGCGGTCAGCTCAAACGGCAAACCGGCCAGCAATTGGTCATGCAAATTGGTGCTGCTGTGCAACGGTGGCGCACGCATGGCCGCCCGTACACGGCGCGCCTGCAGTTGGGACAGCTGCTGGGCTAGCAGCTCCTCGGCTTTGAGCCGCTGCCACGCCGGGTGGCTGTGGTCCTCCAATGTACAAAGGGCTACATCAGCTCTAGGGTGATGCAAAAACTGTAGCGCCTCAAGCAAGCAATACGGCGGCTCTGAGCTGATTTGACTTAAAAACGGCGCTGGAACCGTCTCCCGCAGGTCCGCCCGGTGTAAGCCGCCGAGCACCGCCCGCCGCAAATAGGCCTGGGGCAAACCAGCCGTGCTGGGGTAGAGCGGGGTCAACGCCACCGGCAACTCGCCACCGGCTAGTTTGAAGGCCGGGTGCAACATCTCCCGACCCCAAAAGCCGCCGCGCACCTCACCCCGAATGCGCAAACAGGCGCCCACCGCCATAGTTTTTTGGTGCGACGGGTAAAAATTCAGAAACCGCAACGTACACACGGCACTGCCATCGTCGACCACCACCCGCAGCTGACGCCGCCCACGCAAGGTGACTTCGTTTTCAGTGACCGTCGCTTCGATTTGTACCGTCTCGCCGTCGCGGGCGCTCGCTAGCCGGGTAATACGTGTTTCGTCCTGGTAGCGCAGTGGCAGGTGCAGCGCCAGCTCAATGTCACGGCGAAGGCCGAGCTTGAGCATGGCTTTTTGAGCCGGCGATTTGGCCGATGCGGCTCCAAGCAGTTCGCCCGGTTGGCGCTGCGCTTTCGACTTGCGGGGGCGGCCCGTGGCGGCGGCGGCGGGTACGGGGTCAGCTGAGGGCGGCATGGGACAATTGTGACCCCATGAAGACCCGTTTTTCGCTCAGCGACTTTGATTTCACCCTGCCAGCAGAGCTGATCGCACAGCACCCGGCCGCCGAGCGCAGCGGCTCGCGCTTGCTGGACGGCACCGGGCCACAGCCGATAGACCGCCGCTTCACCGACCTGCCCGACTTGTTACTGCCAGGAGACCTGCTGGTGTTCAACGACACCCAAGTCGTCAAGGCGCGGCTGTTTGGCCAGAAGGCCAGCGGCGGCCGGCTGGAGTTGCTGATTGAGCGGGTGCTGTCACTGCCCCGCGATGCGGGCCGCGAAGTCGCCGCGCACATGCGAGTTAGCAAAAAGCCGCTGCCGGGCGCCGTGTTGCAAATGGACGGCGGCTTTACCGCCACGCTGCTGGGGCGCTGGCCCAACGCTGACGGGCCGCTCTACCACTTCGAGCTGAGCCAGGACCCGTTTGCACTGATGGCCGCGCACGGCCATGTGCCGCTGCCGCCGTACATTACCCACACCGACTCTCATGCCGACGAGCAGCGCTACCAAACCGTGTTTGCCAAACACCCCGGCGCAGTCGCCGCCCCCACCGCCGCGTTGCACTTTGATGAAGCCACGCTGGCCCGGCTTGACGCCCACGGCGTGGCGCGCGCCAGCATCACGCTGCATGTGGGCGCGGGCACCTTCCAGCCCGTCAAAACCGACAACATCGCCGAGCACACGATGCACTTTGAGCGCTTTGAGGTGCCTGCCGCCACCCACGCCGCCATTGCCGCTTGCAAGGCGCGTGGCGGGCGGGTGGTAGCCGTGGGCACCACCACCGTGCGGGCACTGGAGTCGGCCGCTAAGTTCGGCCCCGGCTGCTGCGACACCAACATCTTCATCACGCCCGGCTTTGAGTTCCAAGTGGTCGATGTGCTGCTGACCAACTTCCATTTGCCTAAAAGCACATTGATGATGCTGGTCAGCGCACTGGCCGGCTACGAGCACATCATGGCGCTGTACCAACATGCAATTGCGCACAGCTACCGATTTTTCAGCTATGGGGACGCGATGCTTTTAAAGCGTCAGGCCGGCATGGGCTTAGCAAAGTAGCGCACACCGGGCAGGCCGTCGCAGTCTACGTCTTGCGTCCAGAAGGTCGCGCCGTGCTCCTGCGCCATGCTGTACATCGCCGCGTCGGCCAGGGCCAGTTTGTGCGCCCGGGCCGCTTGGGACGCGGCAATGGCGCGCGCATCGGTCAGGTCCAGCACACGGCCCAGGCGCATCACGTCCAAGCAGCGGCCGACCAAATCAGCTTGCAGGCTGCGGCTCAAAATTTTGTGGACTTCAAACAATGAAATGGTGGGCACGAGCAACTCGTCGCGCTGCTCGATCACAGGCTTGAAAATCGGGCCATTGGCTCCGGCGTGAAAAAACTCAATCCATCCGGACGAATCCACCACATTCATTCAAAGGTCCGATCTGGCTCTTTTTCAAGTTCAATGTCGCCGAGGTCATAGCCTTTGAGCATGCCGTAATAGGCACTCATTGGCAGCTCGGGTTTAATGACCAATTCTTTCCCGCGCACTTCAAACTGAATGCGCGAACCGGGGGTGATGCCCAAAAGGGCGCGCATGGCAGCAGGCAACGTGACCTGCCCTTTGCTGGAGACAATAGCGGCTTGCATCAAAAACTCCTTTGAAAAGCCAAGCACCCGTTAAACGCTTGACGTTTCCAAATAGTAAAGCAAAAACAAAATTCAAGCAACTACAATGGCGCAACTCTGAAAACCTCGATGCTGACCTTCCAAGTTCTCACCACCGACCCTGCCAGCCACGCCCGGCGCGGCACCCTGACGCTGAACCACGGTGTGGTGCAAACCCCGATTTTCATGCCCGTGGGCACTTACGGCACGGTCAAGGGCGTGATGCCGCAGTCGCTTCACGACATGGGCGCGCAAATCATTCTGGGCAACACCTTTCATTTGTGGATGCGTCCCGGGCTGGACGTGGTCAAGCAATTCGGCGGCCTGCACAAGTTTGAAAGCTGGCACAAGCCCATCTTGACGGACAGCGGTGGTTTTCAGGTCTGGTCGCTCGGCGAGATGCGCAAGATCAGCGAGGAAGGCGTTAGGTTTTCCTCTCCCGTCAACGGCGACAAGCTGTTTTTGACGCCTGAAATCTCGATGCAAATACAGACCATTCTCAACAGCGACATCGTTATGCAATTCGACGAGTGCACGCCCTACGACACCAAGGGCCACATCACGACCGAGCAGGAAGCCCGCACCTCAATGGCGCTAAGCCTGCGCTGGGCCAGCCGCTGCGTGGCGGAGTTCAACAAACTGGAGAACCCGAACGCGCTGTTCGGTATTGTGCAAGGCGGCATGTTTGAGCACCTGCGGCAGGAGTCGCTGGACCAGCTGGTCGAGCTGGACCTGCCCGGCTACGCTGTGGGCGGTGTCAGCGTGGGCGAGCCGAAAGAGCAAATGCAGCGCATCATGGCGCACACGCCGCACCGCCTGCCGGCTGACAAGCCACGCTATTTGATGGGGGTAGGCACGCCGGAAGACCTGCTCGAAGGTGTTGCCGCCGGCGTCGACATGTTTGACTGCGTGATGCCAACCCGCAACGCCCGCAACGGCCATATGTTCACCCGGTTCGGCGACCTGAAAATCCGCAATGCCCGCTACAAATCAGAAGACGCGCCGGTGGACATGAGCTGCAGTTGCTACACCTGCAAAAATTTTTCCCGCGCCTACATGCACCACCTAGACCGCTGCGGCGAAATGCTGGGGCCAATGCTGTCGAGCATCCATAACCTGCACTACTACCTGAGTTTGATGCAAGACGCCCGAAACGCGCTTGACGTGGGCACATTTGGCGCATTTGTCACCCAATTTCATGCCGACCGGGCACGCGGCGTTTAGGGCTTTGCGCCCGTGAACATCACGGTGCAGCGCTGGATTGACCGTTGGGCAGGCATTGGGCTGTGCGCCGGCGTGTCCGCTTTTGAGGCGCTGCGCCAACGGCTTAAACCAGCGCCGGCAGCGACCGCCGAGCCACGCGCCATCGTTGTAATTTTGCTATCGGAAATGGGCAGCCTGGTGCTGGCACACGACATGTTTGCGCGCCTTAAAACCCGCTACCCCGATGCACCCCTGCACGCGCTGCTGTTTGGCAAGAATCGTGAAATCTTAGACCTGATGGGCGTCATTGCGCCGGCCAACGTGCACACGGTCGATGACAAGTCGCTCATGGCGCTGCTCACCAGCTTGGCCGCCGCTGTGCGCGCATTGCGCCGCGCCAAGGTGGATGTAGCCATCGACTGCGAGCTGTTTTCACGTATCAGCAGCTTGCTGTCTTGGGCCAGCGGCGCGGCGGTGCGTGTGGGCTTTTACCGTCACACCCAAGAGGGCCTGTACCGCGGCACGCACATCAACCGACGCGTGCCCTACAACCCTTACCACCACATCAGCGCGCAATTTTTGGCGCTGGCCCGTAGCATCGACTCGACCGCCTGCCCGGTCTCAAAGCTGCCTGTCACCCACACCAGCCGTGCCCCACCACAGGTTGTGCTGGCCCCAGCGCTGGTAGCGAGCGTTACCGCACGACTAGCCGCTGACTTCAGCTGCCTTGCCGGTAAGCCGTTGGTGCTGGTCTACCCCGGCGGCGGGATTTTGCCCATCCGCGCCTGGCCACTGGCGTCCTACACCGCGCTGTGCACCGGCTTGGTGGCCGACGGCTGTGCCGTAGCGGTCATTGGCTTGAGAGACGACCAAGCACTGGCCCGCCAGTTGGTTGCCAGCGTGCAGTCGGCTGCACCCAGCGCGCCAGTGGTGGACTTGACCGGCTACACCCGCTCGGTTGCCGAGCTGCTGGCACTGTTTCACACCGCCCAGTTGCTAGTGACCAACGACGGCGGGCCAGGGCAGTTTGCCGCCCTGACGCCGATTTGGACACTGATGTTGTTTGGCCCTGAGACGCCGAGCTTGTACGCACCCCTGACGCCGCGCTGCCACTCGTTTTACAGCCACTGGCCGTGCTCGCCTTGCTTGACCGCTTACAACCACCGGGCCTCTTACTGCGATGGCGACAACCAGTGCTTAAAAGTCATTGCGCCGGACGTGGTGCTGGCCAAGGCGCGAGCGTGTCTGGCCCACGCCGCTGTGAGCGGGGCGCGTGATGTCTAAGCTGCGCGATGTCGCTGAGGCCGCCGTCGCTCGCCTGCCGGCCCGGTTGCAGCCGGTAGCACGTTGGCGCTTTATCAAGTTTGCCATGGTGGGCGCTAGCGGCACTGTCATCAATGTGGTGGTGCTGTGGTGGGCGCAAGAGTTTTTGCTGCGCCAAATTACTGACATTCACACCCGGCTGAACTACGCCATTGCGCTGGCCATCACGCTGGCAACCATCAACAATTTTTACTGGAACCGTCGCTTGACCTGGCGTGACCGCAAGCAGCAGACGCGCTGTTGGGCGCTGTTGCTTTTTGCCAAGTACGTGATGGCCGCTGCCATGGCTATTGCCCTGCAGTCTTTGCTGACCAAGTCGCTGGCGCAGCACATGCACTACATCGTGGCTAACTTGGTGGCAATTGGGCTGGCCAGCGTGGTGAGCTTTGTGGCCAACGACCGGCTGACGTTTCGCCGCCGCGCCAAGCCCGCCCGGCCTGAATACCCCTTGCCGCATGACTAAATTCTTGATTTTTCCGGCCCACTTGCGCTGGGTTGCGCTCGGCTTTGTGGTGGCCTTGGGCTACCTGTTCGACCTGGGCGGTGACCACATTCCGCGCAACGGCGACGAGCTGGTGTATGCCAACATCGCTCGCCTGACCGCCGCCAGCGGCCACTGGCTGCCGCTGCAAAGCGCGTGGGACTTCATGCGCAACACCAAGCCGCCGCTGCTGTTCTGGCAGGCCATGGTAGCCGGCGGCTGGGGCGAGCACTGGAGCTTGCTGCGTTTGCGCCTGCCCAGCATTTTCTACACTTGGGCGGTCACGTTGATGGTCGGTGTGCTGGCCTCGCGCATCACCAAGGCGAATGTCTTTAGGACAGCCGCTGACAAAACAGCGCATCCCGCTACCACCGGGGCCATTGCGGCGCTGGTGTACCTGTCGTTTTTTACCACCTACCGCTATGGCCGCCCGTACATGACCAGTGCGCCTGAAACATTTTGGCTGTGCGGCATTTTTTTGGCGCTGGCGTGGTCGCCTACAGCGCTGCTGGCGTCAAAGTGGAAGTTCCCGCTGGCTGCGGCTCTAGCGCTGGGCTTGGGCTGCCTGTACAAGTCATTTGCCATGGTGGTGCCAGTCGGTTTTGGGCTGGCGCTGTGCTATCAGGTGGTCGGGGCCGGGCGCGCACCGTGGGCCGTCGTTCGGCCGGGCATTGCGCTGGACGCCGGGCGTGTGGCTGCGGTTTGCGGCGTGGCGCTGGGCATTTTCAGTCTGTGGTTTGTGCTGGACCCGCAACCCGGGGAGGTTTGGCGCGAGTTTGTGGTGGGTGAAAACGCGGGCAAGTTCAAGTCGTCCCCCGGCTACTTCAAGGTAGCGTTGGGCGGTGGCGGTTTTTTGACCATCCTGACCGGCTACTTTTCCAACGCGCTGTTCCTGCTGCCGGTGTCGGTGGGTTGCGCGGTGGCAGCGTTCAAAAGTTGGCGTCAGCGCGTGGCGGTCAGCCCCGCTGAACAAGTGCTGTGGCTGTGGATGTTGGCGCTGATGCTGGTGTTTATGCTGCCCAACCAGCGCTCGACCCGCTACTTGATTGCCGCTATGCCGGCGGTGGCGGTGCTGATGGCGCTGTACTGGCAGCGCATCGGCCGCGTCTGGTTTGTGCTGAGCCTGATTGTCTGCGCCGTCGGGGCGCTGGCTATGGCGTTCATTGCGTATAGCGCCATCAGCGCTACCCAAAACACGGCGCTTTACTCGCCTTTATTCGGCCCCTACCTGCTGGGCTTGTTGCTGGCGTGTGCCTCGGGCGTAGTCAAGCCGCAGTGGACGCGGCCGGTAGCCAGCACCGCTGCATTTGGCGTGCTGCTAGCGCTGGCTGGCGTCACGCAGCCCTTCAACACTGACGCTCTGGCCCGTTTCAGACCCGCCAGCAACGCACTGCTGCAAGGCCAAACCGTGGCAGTGCCCAGCAACTTCAACGGCCACTTCGAGCGCTACGAATTCATCATCCCTGGGGCCAAGGTGGTTGACTACTTTGCCGAGCAGCCGGTGGACGTTGCAGACACCGAGGTCCAGCAACTGCTGCAAAAAAGCCGCTTTGTGCTGGTGCAGCGCCGCTTGGGGCAAGCGCCCTGCACGGCCTGCCACGTTATTGACGAACGCTGGGACCTGCGCTCACGCCAGGACGAAAAAGACGGCTTGATGGCGGCCCTCAAAACCCCAGGAGCCTACTGGTTTGCCAAGGAATATTTGGTGGAGCGACTCGCTCCCTGACACGGTGCTGGTGATAACTTTTGCACGCAAAGCGCTAGCACCAAGCCAGCCGCGCCGGCTGCGTTTGCAATGGTCTGCACAACTTCCTGCGGTCCGGGGCCGCACGGCCTCGGGCGGTGCAGTGCGTTGCTTTCGTTGCCCGCGCTGTGCAGGCCAGGCCTTGCACACCACCCCTACACTCAACCGCTAGCTGTGTTGTAGTTTTGAGCCTGCTATCAACCGAGGCTGACTGCGGGGCTTGCACCGGCGGTTTATGCCACTGAGTGGTGCTTTTTGATGCTGCTCGGCGGTATCTGCAAGTTAGCGGTCAGCCGCACTCGTTCCACCAAAGCGCACCGCGGACAGCTGCTTTTAGCAGCAGTAACTGCCGCGCTACTGGCACGATTGGAGCCGACGGCTTACCGCCAACGCGGTGGACTAAAGACTTGGACTTAGGATGACATCGACCTTGACAACACCGCCTCTACTGCCGCGACCACTAGCCCTTCGCCGGTCCATGTTGCTCGGGGTGCTGGCGTGGACTGCGTTGCCCGCAAAACCTGCGTATGCAGCGTCTGCCGCTGTAGACGCAGGTTTTGCAGTGATCAGCGATGTTCACATCGACAAACTAGCGGCGACAAAGGGCTCTGAAATGGCCGCTTTTGCGCTGCGCAGGGCGCAGGCAGTCGACGGGCGTGCGCCGCAGCCGCTGGCTACCCTTCACACCCAGGGAACGCTGGCGCACCAGGGGGTGTACGACCAGTCCAGTAAAGCCAAACAGGACTGGGCGGCGGCACTTGACCTGGCTTTAGGTGCAAGGCTGTCAGGCAATCGCCAATGGCATGAACAAGCCGCAAAAATTCTGGCGGCTTGGCTGCCGGGCTACCAGTCCAGCTTCAATCCAATCGACGACGCCGAGTTGTACCGCTTGTTCCTCGCTTTCGATCTGCTTGCGGCGCAATTCAAAGCGTCTATTTTTCCTGTATTTGTGGAATTTTCTCGGCGCTTGGCGGCCGGCTACCTTGACCGGATGCCCCGACTCAAAGGCGGCACGGCCACCAACAACTGGCAAAGTCACCGTGTAAAACTCGCAACACTGGCCGCCTTCATGAGCGGTGAGCGCTCGCTTATCGACGCTGCGCGTCGGGCCTTTGCCAAGCAACTGAGCGACAACATCACTGCAGACGGGTCGGTGATCGATTTTTATCGGCGCGATGCACTTCACTATGTTGTCTATGACCTGGAGCCCCTTTTGATGTCGGCGCTGGCTGCTAAAACGCATGGCGAAAACTGGTATGAACTCCGAGGCTCCACCGGTGCAGGGTTAAAGCAGGCCCTTCGCTGGCTCGAACCCTATGCGATGGGACTTAAAACTCACCAAGAGTTTGCAAATACAACGGTCAGATTCGACCGTGAACGCGCTGCAGCGTCTTTGACTGGCTTCAGCGGACTGTGGGAGCCCTTTAACGCTCAAGACACGTATGCCTTGGCCGCCAGGCTGGACCCGGACTTTATTGCACTGTCGCACAAACTCACGCCCGGGTTTACCGGGGAACGTCGGCCAACATCACCTTGGCTTGACCTCACCATGCCGGTGTAGCGGGCGGTGGCGTCGCCGTGGCCCACGGGCTCGGCCTGGCATGGCTCAGCGTTAATGACGCCACACCAGCGCAGGGCCATTGCCGTTGTAGCCAATTTGTAGCCGCCTGCGGTGTTGCCGCAAATTAAGCCAAGCAAAGGGGTGAACTTACCCCGCTTTCGTGGGCGTATTTCAGCGTCCTGCATGCCGCTGCTTGCAGGCCAGCAGGCCCGTCTGCTCAAGCGGCCTAAGTGCTGTTGCGTAGCACCTGATGCGCCGCGGCAGGCGGTGATTTGGGCCTTGCTTCGCTTGAGCCGGGCGACTTAAAGCAACTTCGGCTGTGCATCCGTCGTCGTGAGGTGAGGTGAGGTGAGAAAGTTATTTTTCTGTTCGCCCTGCGCGGGCTGAAGGGTTTTTTGCTGCGCTGGCGCCGAGCGGCCCAGGCCGAACGAAGAAGTCAACCCTTCATTGGGGCCACTCAATGCCTTGCCGCGCTGACGCACCCGGGCAGCTGCAGCACACCGCTGGAGCCGGGCATGAGCTTGGCGTTTATTCATACACCCCCCTGAGCTGGCCAGGCGCTTTATTGGCCAACCCAAAAGCGCAGTGCGCAGTGCGCGCCAGCCGTGCGGGTCAGCGACCGAAGGCCGCGCGCAACCACCTGCGCCGGCCGTGCAAGGCACTGGTGAGCGTTCGTACAGCCGGCAGCGTGTTGCGCCGCCGCGCCTTCAAAGGCGCGCGAGCTCGCTCACTTGGGCCTGTAATGCCTGCGGCGTGGCCTGCCCCGCCGCCAACGGTAAGCCCACATTGAGCCCCACGCGGCTCCACAGACCACGCCGGAGCGGTGTGGCCATCGCGCTGCCTTTTTCCACCCGACTAAAAAACGAGCCCCACAGGTTGGTTAGCGCCATCGGCACTACGGGCACCTGCAAGCCGTCGCGTTTGGCGTTTGCCAAAATCTTCATGATGTCGCCTTTGAAGGGCTGCAGCTCACCGTTGGGACTCAGGCCGCCCTCGGGAAAGATGGCCAGCAGGTCGCCATCGCGCAGCACTTTGGCGGCGGCTTCAAATGCGGCCTCGTAGGCCGCTGGGTCTTCTGCGCGCGGCGCAATCGCAATGGCCTTGAGCAGCCTGAAAAACCAGCCCAGCACGGGTGTTTTGAAAATCCGGTGGTCCATCACAAAATAAATCGGCCGGGGGCTGGCGGCCATCAGCAGCACCGGGTCAACAAAGCTGACGTGGTTGCAGGTAAGCACCGCCGCGCCGCGGGTGGGGATGTGCTCGTCGCCGGTGACTTTGTAGCGGTACACCCCGCGCGACAGCATGAAGGCCACAAAGCGCAGCAGGTACTCCGGCACCAGCATGAAGATGTAGAACGCCACCACCGCGTTGGCCAGGCCGACGAACAAAAAGATCTGCGGGATGGTGAACTGGGCCCCCAGCAGTGCCCCGGCCAGCACCGAGCTGACAATCATGAACAGCGCATTCAAAATATTGTTGGCTGCAATGATGCGGGCGCGGTGCGTGGCCGGGCTGCGCAGCTGGATCAGCGCGTACATCGGCACGCTGTACAGGCCCGCAAACAAACTGAGCAAGGCCAAATCCGCCATGACCCGCCAGTGCTGCGGCATGGCCAAAAACGCGCCCACGCCCATCACCTCGGATGCAGGCATTGCACGGGACGCAAAGTACAGGTCGATGGCGAACACACTCATGCCAATCGCGCCCAGCGGCACCAGGCCAGTCTCCACATGCCGCTTGCTCAGCGCCTCACACAGCAGCGAGCCAGTGGCAATACCGATGGAAAACACCACCAACAGCAGCGACGCGACCTGCTCATTGCCGTGCATGACTTCCTTGGCAAAGCTGGGGAACTGGCTCAAAAACACCGCGCCAAAAAACCACATCCAGCTGATGCCCAGCATCGAGCGGAAAACCACGATGTTTTGGTTCGCCAACTTCAGGTTGCGCCAGGTCTCGGTGAAGGGGTTCCAGTTGATCTTGAGGTCAGGATCCGTAGCCGGGGCCAGCGGAATAAACTGCGCCACCGCCCGGCCAGCGAGTGCCACGCCAACACAGGCTATAGCGACATAGGTGGGCCCCACTTGCGGTATGGCGACGATCAAGCCGCCCACGATGTTGCCCAGCAATATAGCGACGAAGGTACCCATCTCCACCATGCCGTTGCCGCCGGTCAATTCGCGTTCGTTGAGCGCCTGCGGCAGGTAGGCAAACTTGACCGGGCCAAACAGGGTGGAATGCAAACCCATTAAAAAGGTACAGCCCAGCAGCACGGGCACCTGCACATCGATGTTGTTGCTCATGAAGCCAGCAGCCGCAATCAACATGATCACCACTTCAAGATTCTTGACGAAGCGGATGACGCGGGTTTTTTCATACTTGTCGGTCAGTTGCCCGCTGGTGGCCGAAAACAACAGAAACGGCAAGATGAACAAAGCACCAATCACCAACCCAGCCAGCGCAGGTGGCAACCAGCTCACGCTAAGCTGGTAAGTCACCATCACGGTGAAGGCGAACTTGAAGAGGTTGTCGTTAGCTGCACCCGAGAACTGCGTCCAGAAGAATGGTGCAAAACGCCGCTGTTTGAGCAGGGCGAATTGGTTGGGGTGCTCGTGTGTTGGCTGTAGCGTGGTGTTGTTGGCAGACATGTGTAGACCCTCTTTTTTATTCTCTAGGTG
>JAYULP010000393.1:0-1255 GCA_043763445.1 Polaromonas sp. | reverse complement strand
CTACGCAGACTGCGTCAAAAAGTAGGTGGTACACCCGTCGTTTGACGGGGTATAGGCCAGTTATCTTTTTCATAGCAACTCAGGCAGTAAAGACAACGGCCATAGGCCAGTTTTGCATAAATGTAGGTGTTTTTACACCTGAACCTAGCCTGCCCCGCCAACACCGCAGTCGCCAATGCTAGAGACGGCTTTTTGAAAACAAAATTAGCAGCTCGCCGGCTTAAAAAACGCCCGTGCAGTTGCTAATTGAGCAGCAGTTGTGTTTTATTGCGTTGTTGCGGAGTCGGTGATGCCGCCCACCACCTGGCTAAAACCGCCGTCGACGTAGGTGATTTCAGCACTCACACCACCGGCCAAGTCGCTTAGCAAAAAAGCCGCCACGTTGCCCACGTCGTCGATGGTTACATTGCGGCGAATAGGCGATACCTGAGCAACGGCAGTCAAAATTTTGGTGAAACCTTTAATGCCGCTGGCCGCCAGCGTTTTGATCGGTCCGGCGCTGATACCGTTCACCCGTATCCCTTTGGGGCCGAGGGACTCAGCAAGGTAGCGCACCGAGGCCTCCAAACTTGCCTTAGCCAGCCCCATGGTGTTGTAGTTCGGGACGGTTCGCACCGCGCCTAGGTAGGTCAACGTCAGCAACGCCGACTTGGGGTTAAGAAAAGGCAGGGCAGCTTTGGCCATCGCAGGAAAGCTGTAAGCGCTGATGTCATGAGCAACTTTGAAACCTTCCCGGCTCAAACCGTCAAGAAAATCACCAGCGATGGCTTCTCGCGGCGCATAGCCAATGCTATGGACAAATCCGTCAAATGTGCCCCAAACCGTCGCCAAATCGTTAAACAGCTGCGAGATTTGCTCATCACTGCCAACGTCGCAATCAAAGATCAATGACGAGCCAAAGTCGGCGGCAAACTCTGTAATGCGTTCTTTAAAACGCTCGCCAACATAACCGAATGCCAATGCTGCGCCTTGCGCATGGCATGCCTTGGCAATGCCGTAGGCAATCGAACGATTGGACAGAACCCCGGTGATCAGAAGTTTTTTTCCTGCGAGAAAGCCGTTTCGTGGACTGTTGCTGGTGCTCAGGGCGATGGTCATGCGTGAAGGACTCCGAATGAAAAAAAATTAAGTAACGAGCTCAGCTGCACGCCTGTGCTCAGGCGGCCTGCAGCGCCGTCTTAAACCAGCTGAAATTGTCGCACGGGCTGTTTTAGCTGTATTTCTCGCGCTGTGAGGAGTGGTTTGCCTGCCGCAA
>JAYULP010000392.1:0-1258 GCA_043763445.1 Polaromonas sp. | reverse complement strand
GCGCTGCCATTTGGCGCGCCGCACGCCAGGGCTGGATCAGCGCGCTGCACAGCCACGGCTGGGACGGCCAATGGTTTAAACGCGCGTTTTTTGACAACGGCGACGCACTGGGCTCGTCAACCAACGAAGAATGCCGCATTGATTTGATCGCCCAAGCCTGGGCGGTACTGTCGGGCGCATCGACTCCAGCCTTCACCGCGCCGGCCATGGCGTCGCTCAAACGCGAGCTGGTGGAGCCTGACCTAGGCCTGCTGCACCTGTTGAGCCCCGCGTTTGCCCACTCAGCCAACGACCCCGGCTACATTCAGGCCTACCCGCCGGGCGTGCGGGAAAACGGCGGCCAGTATTCCCACGCCGGCGTTTGGGCCCTGATGGCGCAAGCGCAAACTGGTGACGCCGAAGCGGCATGGGCCAGTTTTGAAGCCCTCAGCCCAGCGCACCGCAGCGCGCACCCAGTACGCGGACCGCTCTACCAGTTGGAGCCCTATGTGATGGCTGGCGACGTCTATGGCAGCGCGCCGTATGCCGGGCGCGGCGGCTGGAGCTGGTACACCGGCTCGGCCGCCTGGGTATACCGCGCGGCGCTGCAAAGCCTGCTGGGCTTGCGCATTCAGCGCGGCATCATCAGCTTGTCGCCTTGCGTGCCAGCGCACTGGCCCGCCTTCGAGGTCACACTGCAACTGGCCAGCACACCAGGGCGCTCCGTCACGCTGCGCTGGCAACGGCACTCAGCTGTGCCGGCCGGCATACGGCCACCTGACATCGTCGTGGCAGCGGGTGTGGGCTTCACTTTGGCCGACTTGCCGCGGCACGCACTCGTGCAGATAAAGCCAAATTAGCCCACCTGATTTGCTATTTTATTAATAGCTACAAAAGGTTTTAATTTGAGGGCCATAAGGTGTTTGGGTACTTAAACTAGCGCCTTCGAGCTTGACCCGGGATCCATGACTTTTAACGGTTTTGGCAAAGTGTGCGTTTTGTGGATTGCGGATCAAGCCCGCAATGACAAATCGGGGCCGGCTTCACAAACCCCTGTCAACGTCACAACCTCCGTCAGCCTCACAACCACCGTCAGCCTCACAACCACCGTCAGCTTCACAACCTCCGTCAGCCTGACGCCCCCCCCTGTCATCCCGGGCTTGACCCGGGATCCATGACTTTTAACGGTTTTAGCAAAGTGTGCGTTTTGTGGATTGCGGATCAAGCCCGCAATGACAAATCGGGGTCGGCTTCACAAACCCCTGTCAACGTCACAACC
>JAYULP010000391.1:0-3292 GCA_043763445.1 Polaromonas sp. | reverse complement strand
CATGCACGCTCAGCGTCTGGCTTACCGCTGGTCTCCCGTGACTGGCACTGGCCAGTGTGGTGTTTGAAGCGGTCATACGGTAGCCAGACTACAAGACTACAAGCCTACAAGGTCACAAGGCCATGTGAGCCTCGAAGTCGCCGGGTTGAGGGCTTGTCGGCCAGCGCTCGAATGCCGCGAGACGTAACAGCGTGCTGCGCAATATGCGGTGAACGGAAGTGCGAGTTTGACTGTGGGGACCGGCCGGCCACACTGTTTTTTTGGCGCCTTGCACCGGCTGAGCTGACTGACGGCAACACATCAGTCGTGCTGATGGCCCCACAACACAAAAGCGTCCCGCCCCTGCACCGTCAAAGCCACTGGCTGGCCAACAGGCAGCATTACTTTGGTAGCTACATGGCCGAAGGCAAGCCCAGTCAACACTTTGGCCTTGACTTGGGACTGCAGCCATTGCACGACTGTGGCCAACTTAAACCCTTTGTCGTGCGGCACGGTTTTGTAGTCTGTGAACTGGCCAAAAACAATCGCTTTTTGCTGCGCCAGCAGGCCAGCATGCAACAACTGGGTGAGCATGCGCTCGATTTGGTAGGGCTGCTCGCCGGTGTCTTCAATGAACAAAATGCCGTTTTTAGTCGCACCCACGTCTGGCAGGTAGGGCGTGCCCACCAGCGATGCCAGCAGGGCAAGGTTACCACCCCATAAAACTGCGTTATTGATGGTAAAACTCTCGGAGGCCGTTGTTTTAACTGTCTGTCTAGCTACTGAATCAATAGCACCTGTTTGGCGGCGTGGTCTTGGCAGTTGCCAGCCTGTACCCTCTGCTTGCCCGCACATCCAGTCGTCAAAACAGGCCTCCATAATGTCGTCAGGCGCTGCGGCCCCAAAGTCACCGCAAACGGCGGGTCCGGCCCATGTCACCGCACCGGTTTTGGCCATCAATGCCATTTGCAGCGCAGTAAAGTCGCTAAAACCCGCAAACTGGGTACCTTTTTCGATGGCTTTTGCCAGAGCTTTGTAGTCAATCGCGCCCAGCAAGCGTGAAAACCCGTATCCGCCGCGTGACATCAAGGCCACGTCGGCACCGCTGGCGGCCGCGCGGCCTAAGGCGGCCAGCCGGGTGGCGTCGTCGCCGGCAAAACGCATGTCGCTGGCTAGCGCGTCACGGTCCACCTCCAGCTCATAACCGAGTTTTTGTAGCCGTTTAAGGCCGCGTTTGAAAGCGATTTTGTCGCGCACGGCGCCGGAAGGAGAGTAGATGTAGATGTGTTTTTTCACGCTGCCAAGTATCACACCCCAGCGATTGCGTGGCAACGCCAGTGCCAGACTCAGTTTGAGTGAGGGCGGGTAGCGTTTGAGCATGCTGCTATGCCGCTGATTCAAGCGTGCCATTGCCATCGCGCCAATGGGCTGCACGCCGCTCAAACGCATCGCATTGCCAATGGCAAACAGCGCCGCTTGCTTAGCAAAAATCATTTGAAACCCCCGGGCGCACGCCAATGTCAGAGTCCCAGGCTTCGATAGCTTGTGAGCCGGCCCGGTTGACTTCCATGCTGGTGAACTCGCCAGACGCCAGACGCCAGATTAGCCAGACAGTCAAACCGCGCATCAAAGCGGCCGAAATCAAACAGGCGCAGGTCTTGCGCAATCGCGTCAACCCGGCGTTGCAAGGCGGGCGTGATGCGCGCCGCACCATCGCGGTACAGCCCGCCGACGCGGGTCGGTGCAATTGTGGCTGGGCGCACACCCTCGCCCACGGCCGGCGCGTGCGGCGGGTTATAACAAAACTCGCGGCGCGGCGTAGCGTGCCCCGCAGACGCTGGGTCTGCACGTCTTTGGTCATCAATTACGCCAGTGTTGAGCAGCCGTCGCCCGTCACGCGTAAAAAGTAACACAGCACCAAGCCAGTGATTTGCCGTGTACCCCTGTGGGGGCGGCGCATAGAAAAGATTTCCGCCTCGCCATTTTGCGGCCAGCAGTGCGGCAACACCGCAGTTTGACCCGCTGCAAAGGCGTAGACACAAGCCAATAGTGCCGGTGTGCGGTTTGCCCGCCGCGCACCGTAGTCGCACAAACCAAGACTTGGCAGTTGGCAGTTGGCAGTTGGCAGTTGGCAATTGCCGCAAGGTCCAGGCCCGCTGCCGCCATGGTGGCGTGCAGCTCGGCAGCGCTGACGGTACTGGCCGGCCACCACGCTACAGCTTACCGCTGTAGCTTGTTTGGTCAGTGGCCCCGTGCTGTCGGCGTACTCCAGCTGGCCTTCGCCCACCAAGGCGCCAGCCGTGATGACAGGGTTGGCCGCTGACGGCAAGCTCAGGCTGCGGTCAGCGCATCGCCCGCCACCGGCACTGCAGCGTCAAAGGCACGCAAATCAGCCACGTCGGTGTGCGCTCCAGAGCACTTAGCGATTACCAAGTCGGCAAACTCACTGGCGCGCTTGCAAGCGGGTGCGCTGGATTCGTGGAACTCAAAACCGTCAAACTGGCGGCGGGTAGCGGGTAGCGGGTAGCGGCGCCCTGAGCTCACAAGGCCCAGCCGTCACGACGTTTGCCGCCGGTGTACGGTCAGGCCGACGGCGGCAATACGGTCGGTCTGGGCGTAGACCGGTCGGTCCAGTTCTTCGCCGAACACATCGGGGTCGATCTCGCTGTAAGTCCATGCCCCGTCAAACCCGGCCAGCATGGCGGCGAGCTCCTGCAAAAACGGGTCTTGTCCTTGAACCATTGCCACACCGGTATAAAGCAATAAACAGCCGCCCGGCGCCAAGTGCTGCACCGCTGCGGCCGCCATGCGCATACCCATATCCCGTCCCAGACGCGCTCCACCGTGCCGGTAAGCGCGTTGGAGCGCATCGTCTAAATAGGGCGGATTGGCGACGATTACCTCGAACAGCCCTTCGACCTGTGTGGTGCCATCGCCGGGCAGCAGCGTCGCAGCAAGCCCAGCGGCGGCCAGATTAAGCGCGGCAAAGTCAAGCGCCTTGGGGTTGATATCGTTCAACACCACCTCGCAGGCCGTGCCCAGCACCCGCGCCACCATGACGGCTCCTGCCCCCGAGCTACAGCCCATGTCCAGCACCCGGCTGGGTTGCCCGGGCGTTGCCAAGGTTGCCGGTAAAGACTGCGAAATAAAGCGTGTGAATCGGTAAGTGTCCGGGCCGAAGAAAACCGCATCGCTTTCGGTGGTGGGAAACGCCGAATGTACAAACAAATCGTCGCCAATTGAGGAGACTCGAACAGTGCTTTTGAGCCACAGTGCTGCGCTGGCTCGGTCGTCAGCTGGGCCAGCATCAGCG
>JAYULP010000390.1:0-8274 GCA_043763445.1 Polaromonas sp. | reverse complement strand
CCCTGTTTGGTGAGCCCGGTATGCCGCCGCCGCAGGCGGGCTGGGAACGCTCCCGGCTGACGGCCTTATTTAACACCCAGGCAATGGCGCAGGAGGCTGCAACGCTGCTGCAGGTGCAGGATTTTTTTGCGTTGTGCGCCGTCGTGGCGGTGCGCGCCGTGCCAGAGCAGGACTGGGTTAGGCTCACGCAGTGCCAGTTCGCGCCGGTCGAAATCACGCCGGAGTTCTGGATCGTGCCGACCTGGCACGAGCCGCCCGCGCAGGCGCAGCAGCTGATTCGACTAGACCCAGGGCTGGCGTTCGGCACCGGCACCCACCCCACCACACGGATGTGCTTGAGGTGGATTGCAGGCAGCAGCGCCCACCACATCGCCTTGGGACGTGTGCTCGACTACGGCTGTGGCTCAGGGATTTTGGCAATAGGGGCGGCAAAGTTTGGTGCGGTACAGACCGATGCGGTTGACATTGACGAGGCGGCGGTTGGGGCAACCGTTGCCAATGCCGATGCAAATGGTGTGACGATTGGCGTGGGCCTGCCCGAGTATGCAACGGGCCAGTACAACACCGTCCTCGCCAATATTTTGGCGACTCCGCTGCGCGTTCTGGCTCCCTTGTTGTGCGCTTACGCAGCTGGTGGCCGTCTGGTGCTGGCGGGTATTTTGTCGCGTCAGGCGGACGAGTTGAAAGCGGCCTACGCACCTTATTGCGCTTTGGAAGTCAGCGATGAGGAAGAAGGCTGGATACTGATGACAGCGAACTGTCCGGGTGCTGTGCGGTCTTGATCAGCGCTAGCGGCGTGAGGAGCGGTGGTGCCCAGGGCTTGAGTCGACTCGGCGTTGACGGCACACCACAACAATTGCTCTTAATGCCGTGGGCGGGCCTTCTACAATCTCGCCTACGATGAGCTCAGTGACCTGTTGCCCTGCCTGCAGTACCTTGTTTAAGGTGGTGGATGACCAATTGAGAGTCTCCAAGGGGTGGGTGCGCTGTGGCTCGTGCGCTGAGGTTTTTGACGCTATCTTGTCTTTGCAAGCTGTTCATGTTGTCGCCATACCGTGGGCCGAAAACGGCGGCGAAAGCGCTGATACCAACACCACACCGCACGCCCTGAACCCGGCCGTTGGGCCAGAGCAGCAGCAAAATTGCGCCGCAGGCGGCACGGCAGCAGCGGACGCAGCTACGCCAACGCCAGTTAATGGGGCAGTGGTTTTGGAGCCTAGTGTTGCAACCCCACCGCAGCTCACAGTTTTGCAGCAAAGCAACAGCTCAGAGCTGAACGCGCAGCGGCAGGCGGTCGCAAGTACTGACTTTCGTGAGGTCTCCTTCGTCCAGCAAGCAAATCGGCAAGCGTTTTGGCGCAAGGCTGGCATTCGCGCTGTGCTCTACGCGCTAGGGTTGATTTTGCTCATGATGTTGGCGCTTCAGGCCGCAGGGCAACATGCCGACAGGATCGCAGCCGGCATACCTAAAGCAATGCCAGCACTCCAAGCGCTGTGTCGCGCAGTCGGCTGTGTAGTTGGCCCGTTGCGACGTGCCGAGGCGCTAAAAATTGATAGCGCGACCTTCATTGCGACAGGTACCCACAGTTTTCGCCTTGGGTTCGTGCTGAAAAACTTGGCGGATATACCGCTGCAGGCGCCTTCGCTGGAGTTAACGCTGACTGACCACGAGGACAAAGCGCTGCTGCGCCGGGTGTTGTCGCCAGCCCAGTTCGGCGTTGGCGGTGCCGCGCTGCTCGGCGCGCGCTCAGAAACCATTGGCGGTGTGAATTTGACATTGGCAGCGGCGGCAGACGCGAATGGCGTTGTTCCGGTTGCTGCCGCTTTGGTAGCTGGCTACCGCGTACTTGTTTTTTATCCCTGAATGAATTGAGAATTAGATGTCTGTGCTGATTTGTGGATCGCTTGCTTTTGACACCATCATGAACTTTGAGGGGCGATTCGCAGAGCAAATCCTGCCCGATCAGTTGCATATTCTGAATGTGTCTTTTTTGGTGCCAAGTCTGCGCCGTGAGTTTGGCGGCTGTGCGGGCAATATCGCTTACAGCCTGCGCCAGCTGGGGGGCGACCCACTGCCGGTTGCTATGTTGGGAAGCGACGGTGCCCACTACATGAACCGCCTGGCAGCGCAGGGCATCCGGTGTGACTTTGTACGTCAACACGAAAGCGCTTATACCGCCCAAGCGATGATCATGACAGACCGTGACAATAATCAGATCACCGCTTTTCATCCTGGCGCAATGGCGCAAGCGCACACAATAGCGTTGACCGCCTCGCCCGGCGTTACGGTGGGTATTATTTCGCCGGACGGACGCGACGCGATGCTGCAACACGCCGCTCAGTTCAAGGCGGCCAATATTCCTTTCGTGTTTGACCCCGGTCAGGGCCTGCCGATGTTCAGTGGTGACGAATTGGCTCACTTCGTGTCAATAGCGCAGTGGGTAACTGTCAACGACTACGAGGCCAAAATGCTCAGTGATCGATGTGGCTTAAGCCGTGCTGAAATCTCTTTGAAGGTCCGCGGGCTAGTTGTTACCCTAGGTGAACAGGGCTCAGAGATATGGATTAACGGTCAGAAAGAGCACATTCCTGCGACGATTGCGCACGAGCTACTCGACCCTACCGGCTGCGGTGATGCATTCAGAGGCGCTTTGTTGTTTGGACTCGAACGCAATTGGCCGTTGGCACGCTGCGTGCGTTTGGGTGGCAAAGTCGCTGCATTGAAAATTGCAAGTCGGGGCGGGCAAAACTACCAGCTCAGCGCACAAAATATTCAGACATGGACTGAGGCTTAACCGCTGTCTTAAGCGGTTAGCGTCGTAGCGAAGCGGACTAAAAAAAAGCCCGGCATCTCTCGATGTCGGGCTTGACTGGAAAGCCACCTAGGCTCAGGGCTTGCCTGCTGTAGGAAACGGCCAAGCCGCTTGCGGATTCAAAATCGTCTGGGCCAAAGGCACCGCGCCTGTAGTTGACTTTTTTACCGCCACTTTTTTGGCGACTGGCTTTGCTGCAACTGGTGCTTTCGTGCCAGTCTTGGGTGCTGCTTTGACGGCGGCTTTTGGTACTTCTTTTGCAACAAGGATCGCCGCCGGCTTGACAGCGGCTTTTGCCGCAACGGCCTTCTTTGTTGCCACCGCTACCGGTGCCGTTACTACTGTCTTTACGGCGCCTGTCTTCTTTGCAGCCGGCTTTACCGTTGCCGCCACTGCTGCTTTTTTGACCGGAATTTTGGTTGCAGCAGCTTTACTGGCAGGCAGTGTTTTGACGACTACGACTTTTTTAGCAGGCGCTTTTTTCGTTGGAGCCTCGCTCACAACAGTTTTCTTGACCGGTGCCTTTGAAACTGTAGCTTTTGGAGCAGCTACTTTTTTTGCAGGAACAGTTTTCACCGCTACTTTTTTCACAGCGGTTATTTTCTTAGCAGGCTCTTTTGCTGCAGGTTTTTTCGCAGTTGCCATAGTTATCTCCTTGATCACATTACAAAGAGCACTTCACGCAGGAAGCACGCGAAGCGATTCACAGTGTTGGGCCATGTTTGTACAGAGCCCAGCGCCGCGAACGCAGGAGCATCAGCCATGGCATCGCACGCAAGGGTGCTTCATGGATTAATGCGTATCTAAAAGTCATTTGACGCGCAGCACCATCAGTCCCACGACAGTGCGCCACCCGATTGATACTCAATTACACGGGTCTCAAAAAAGTTGCGCTCTTTCTTCAGATCAATCATTTCACTCATCCAAGGAAAAGGATTCTCTTCATGCGCAAACAGCGGCTCTAAGCCAATTTGAGTTGCTCGTCGGTTGGCGATGTAGCGCAAGTAGCCCTTGAACATAGATGCGTTCAGGCCCAGCACACCGCGTGGCATGGTGTCTTCGGCATAGCGGTATTCGAGCTCAACCGCTTTCAAAAACAAAGCTTTGATTTCCTCTTTGAACTCGGCTGTCCAAAGGTGAGGATTTTCAAGTTTGAGCTGATTGATCAAATCAATACCAAAATTGCAATGCATTGACTCGTCGCGAAGAATGTATTGGTACTGTTCTGCGGCACCGGTCATTTTGTTTTGGCGGCCCAAAGCCAAAATTTGAGTGAACCCGACATAGAAAAACAAACCTTCCATTAGGCAGGCAAACACAATCAATGACTTCAACAGTGTTTGGTCGGCTTCAGGTGTGCCAGTTTTAAAGTTGGGGTCCGAGATGACTGCGATAAATGGGATCAAAAACTGGTCTTTGTCCTTGATGGACTGAACTTCGTTATAGGCATTGAAAATTTCTGCTTCGTCCAGCCCAAGCGACTCGGTGATGTACTGGTAGGCGTGCGTATGAATCGCTTCTTCAAACGCTTGGCGCAGCAGGAACTGACGGCATTCCGGCGCAGTGATGTGGCGGTATGTGCCCAGCACAATATTGTTAGCTGCCAACGAGTCAGCAGTTACAAAAAAGCCAAGGTTGCGTTTGACCAAGCGACGCTCATCGTCCGTTAGTCCGTTGGGGTCTTTCCACAGCGCGATATCCCGTGTCATGTTGACTTCTTGCGGCATCCAATGATTGGCGCAAGTCGCCAAATATTTCTCCCAAGCCCATTTGTACTTGAATGGCACCAGCTGGTTGACATCAGTTTGACCATTGATGATCCGCTTGTCTGATGCTTTGACACGCTTTACCGGCGCCGCTGTGAAGGCTTGTGTGTCGGCTGCGGGTGTTGCTGCTGCAGCCGGACGAATTGCGCCGTCGTTGAGCACCGCAGGCAGGGTCTGCACAGCACAAAAAGCAGGTGGTGCCTCTGTTGACCGGCTGCTGCTTGAGCCGCTGTTGTGCGCTTTTTGCGGTGGTGCTATGACGTCGTCGTTCCAGGTCAGCATGGCTAACTCCAATGTTTTTAGATTATGAAAGCGGCAGGAAAAAATGAAAAGTATTCATTAGAGCCGCCGCATTTGAATGTTGCAAAATTGTGCATGAAGCAGCTCGAGTTACACCGGCACCTGTGCAATGGGTACTGGTAATCGAGGGACTTCTCACTACTGACAAGCTTCGCATCCGGGATCATCGAGTGCACAAAACTTGACATCGGTAGCAGGTGATTGGCTCATTTGCTCACTTATTGCTGCCGCTGCGGCGGCCGCTGTGCGGCCGCTTGGCGCTGCGGCCGTGACACCAGACGATACCGCGTTCAGTTTGCCTGCAGCGACTGTTGACTTTTCGACGTGAGTGGCACTTTGGGTACGCAGATAGTAGGTGGTTTTTAGTCCACGCAACCAAGCTAGCTTGTAGGTATCGTCGAGCTTTTTGCCGGAAGCGCCAGCCATGTAAATATTGAGCGACTGGGCTTGATCAATCCACTTTTGGCGGCGTGCAGCGGCCTCCACAATCCAGGAAGTTTCCACTTCAAAAGCCGTTGCATAAAGCGCCTTGACGTGCTGTGGCACCCTGTCAATCGGTCTGAGCGAGCCGTCATAGTGTTTCAGGTCTACCACCATGACGTCATCCCAGAGACCTAGCTTTTTCAAGTCGCGCACCAAGTAGTGGTTGATGACGGTAAATTCTCCTGACAGATTTGACTTGACGGACAAATTACCAAAGCACGGCTCAATACAGGCGTCCACACCAATGATGTTTGAAATCGTAGCCGTTGGTGCAATGGCAACACAGTTGGAATTGCGCATACCGTCGCGCCCAATTTTTTGACGCAACGCCTCCCAGTCCAGCGTCATGGAGCGGTCCACCTCTACATAGCCACCGCGCTCCTGTGCCAACATGTCGATGGTGTCAAGTGGCAAGATTCCCTGGTCCCACAGTGAGCCTTTGTAGCTTGCATACTTACCGCGTTCTTTTGCGAGCTCAGTGGACGCCCAATAAGCGTGATAACAAACCGCTTCCATAGAAGTATCTGCGAAAGCAACAGCTTCTTGACAAGCGTAAGGCAAGCGTAGCTCGTACAAACAGTCTTGAAACCCCATGATGCCCAAGCCTACAGGGCGATGGCGCAAGTTGGAGTCGCGTGCTTTTTTCACAGCGTAGTAGTTGATGTCGATCACGTTATCGAGCATCCGCATGGCGGTAGTGATGGTCTTTTGAAGTTTGGCATGGTCAAGCACTTTGGCGCCGTTGCCGCCGTCCTTCAAATGCTGAACTAAGTTGATGGAGCCAAGGTTGCAGACTGCAGTTTCTGTCTCGCTGGTGTTGAGTGTGATTTCTGTACACAAATTGGACGAGTGAACAACGCCTACGTGTTGTTGTGGTGATCGGATGTTGCAGACGTCTTTGAACGTGATCCACGGGTGGCCAGTCTCAAACAGCATCGACAGCATCTTGCGCCACATGTCGGTTGCCTGCAGTGTGCGCGATGGCTTGAGTACGCCACTGGCGGCTTGCGCTTCGTAAGCGACATACCGCTTTTCAAACTCCCGTCCGAATTTGTCGTGCAAATCTGGAACGTCTGAAGGTGAAAACAAAGTCCAAGTGCCTTTTTCCATTACACGTCGCATGAACAGGTCTGGAATCCAGTTGGAGGTGTTCATGTCGTGCGTGCGGCGGCGGTCGTCGCCGGTATTTTTTCGCAGCTCTAAAAACTCTTCAATGTCCAGATGCCATGTCTCCAAGTAGGCGCAAACCGCTCCTTTGCGCTTGCCGCCTTGGTTGACAGCTACTGCTGTGTCGTTGACCACTTTGAGGAAAGGCACAACACCTTGTGACTCCCCGTTGGTGCCTTTGATGTGGGCTCCAAGCGCGCGCACCGGGGTCCAGTCGTTACCTAGGCCACCGGCAAACTTCGATAGCAGTGCGTTTTCCTTGATCGCGTCGTAGATGCCGCCAAGGTCGTCGGCCACGGTGGTGAGGTAACAAGACGACAGTTGTGAGCGAAGTGTCCCGGAGTTGAAAAGCGTTGGCGTGCTGGACATAAAGTCAAACGACGAAAGCACCTCATAGAACTCAATGGCTTTGTCTTCGCGGTTGATTTCGTTGAGCGACAGGCCCATAGCGACGCGCATAAAAAATGCCTGCGGCAGCTCAATGCGTTGTTTGCGGACATGCAAAAAGTAGCGATCAAACAGGGTTTGCAAGCCAAGGTAGTCAAACTGCAGGTCTCGCTCGGGCTTTAACGCTGCACCAAGGCGCTCTAGGTCAAACTGTTGCAGCTTTTCGTCCAGCAACTCGTTGTCCACACCTTTGGCAATAAATTGCACAAAGTACGTCGGGTAGCGGTTAGCCATTTCGGCGTGGTTGATTTCTTCGCCCAACACTTCGCGGCGAATGGTGTGCATCAGCAACCGTGCGGTTACATAGGTGTAGTCTGGATTTTTTTCAATCAGCGTGCGTGCGGCCAAAATCGCCGCTTTGTAGACTTCATCAACAGGAACACCGTCGTAGAGATTGCGCATGGTTTCCGCAACAATCGGCTCGGCGGTGATGTCAGCGTCTAGGTTCTCGCATGAAGCGTGAATTAGTGCTTCAAGGCCGGCTATGTCAAGCGCTATTTTTCGGCCTTGGTCCGTTACATGCAGAACCGGCAGGTCAACAGTCTGAACTTTTGGCAAACGTGCCCGTTCTTGAGTGCGCTTTTCTCGATACAACACGTACGCCCGCGCAATTTCGTGATGGCCTCCGCGCATCAATCCAAGCTCCACCTGGTCTTGCACATCCTCGATGTGAAACGTGCCGCCGCCAGGACGCGAGCGCATCAGGGCACGCATTACGGCTTGGGTCAAGTCGTCGACGGTTTCTCGCACGCTTGCCGATGCGGCACCCTGAGTGCCGTGTACTGCCAAAAACGCTTTCATCATTGCCACAGCAATTTTATTGGGCGTAAAGGGAACGACTGCACCATTGCGGCGGATGACTTGATAGTTGCTAAACGGTGCGGTAGCCGCCGGATTTTGGTCGGCAGACAAGTGAGCTAGGCGTGTGCTCACTTGCTCTGGCGGGGCTTGCGTTGTCGATGGCATAAATTCCTTAATTTCGTTGCGTTTGACGGCGTTGTTTGGTGATGCACAGCGCGCACTATTCGGGCGTCGTAAGAACCAATGTCTTGGTCAGTTGAATTGAAAACTCAAAACAACTGAGGCCCCTGTGCTGCGGCTACGCTCGCTGGCACTAAAGGAGCAGTTTTGAGCCTGTGGACCTGCACTGCGGGGACAAAGAGCTTGAAGCCTATGCTTGGTTGGCTGCATCAAACCAAAGTTTCTGGCTGACTTGGCGGCTGAAAGCCAAAACACCATGGCTAGTGGTCCTCACCAGTTTAGAACACTACCGGTAGTGTTTGTCTTGGATTTAAAAAA
>JAYULP010000389.1:0-3318 GCA_043763445.1 Polaromonas sp. | reverse complement strand
GGCCTGAAAAGTCGACCACCACGCGGCTGAGCGCTTCGTCCAGCGGCACGTAGGCGTGGCCGTAGCGGCGCAGGCCTTTTTTGTCGCCTACCGCTTTGGCAACCGCCTGCCCCAGCGTGATGCCCACGTCCTCGACCGTGTGGTGACCGTCAATATGCAGGTCGCCATCGCAGTGGATGTCCAGGTCCATCAGCCCGTGACGGGCAATTTGGTCAAGCATGTGGTCAAAAAAACCAATGCCGGTGGACAGGCGCGACTGGCCGGTGCCGTCAAGGTTTAACTTGACAACAATTTTGGTCTCGGCCGTGTTGCGGCACACCTCCACCCGGCGCTGGGCGCTGAGCGGGATGATGTTCGGAGCAGCTGATGTAGGGGTCATAAGGAGGCTTTGAGGGCGGCAAGCATGCAAGTATTGTCACTCGCCGTGCCCACCGTCAAGCGCAAACAGTTGGCAAGCAACGGGTGGAGTTTGGCTACATTTTTTACCAGCACGCCTCGGGCCTTCATGCCCTCAAAGGTGGAGCGGGCATCGGCTACGCGGATCAGGATCATATTGGCATCACTGGGCCAGGCCTTGACACCCGGCAACGCCGCCAATACCTCAAAAACCATAGCACGCTGGGCAATTAAATCAAGGGCCTGCGCCGCAAACACAGCCTGATGCTCAATGGCAAACAGGGCGCACTCGCAGTTCAGCACGCTGATGTTGTAAGGCGGGCGGACTTTGTCAAGCTCGGCAATCAAGGCGCGCGGCCCCATCATGTAGCCTAGGCGCACACCGGCCAAGCCAAACTTGCTCAGCGTGCGCATCAGCAGCACATGGCTGTGGCGTTCAATCCGCTCGATGTAGCTTTTGCTGGCAAACGGCTGGTAGGCCTCGTCCATCACCACCAAACCACCCTGCGCGCCAACCGCGTTGATGATGTTTTCAATTACCGCGTCGTCCCACAGGTTAGCTGTCGGGTTGTTCGGGTAAGCCAGATAGGTGATGGCGGGTTGGTGCTCGGCAATGGCGGCCAGCATGGCGGCTTCGTCGAGCTCAAAGTCGGCCGTGAGCGGCACACCGCAAAACGCCAAGCCCTGCAGTTGCGCGCTCATGCCGTACATCACAAAACCAGGCAGTGGCGACAAAATGCAGGCACCAGGTGTGTCACAAGCCAGCGCCAGCAGCGCAATCAGCTCGTCCGAGCCGTTGCCCAGCATGATGTCAAAGCCAGCCGGCAGACGCGCGTAGTCGGCCAGCGCATGGCGCAGGTCGTTGACACGCCCGCCCGGGTAGCGGTTCAGTGCCAGCGCGCCTAAGCGCTGACCCAACGCCGCTTGTAGCGCCTCTGGCAAGCGGTGCGGGTTCTCCATCGCGTCGAGTTTGACCATACCGGTCGAGTCTTGAATGGCGTAGGCGTGCATGCACTGCACGTCCTGGCGAATACGGTTTTTAAGGGCTGGGCTCACGCTGGTCATCAAAGGGGTGCCAGCGACTCAACGCTGGACTTAAAAGGGCTAATAACTTGCACACCGCCATAGTGCTGTTCATGGGCCAAGTCCTCGCTAAGCAAGTAGCGGCAACCCAAGTGCTGTGCGGCGGCCACCACTAAGCAGTCTTCAAAATGCAGGTCAAAGCGACTCTCCAAGGCCCAGGCTGACTCCACGGTGGCTTGGTCGGTTTGCCAGGGCTGCCACAGCGCATAGCGGCGCACCTCGGCCCGGGCGTCGCCCGCAGGCATTGGCGGCGTGAGCTTGCGGGTAGCCAGCAGATAAAACTCACTGAGCACTTGCGTGCTGACGCAGCCTATGCCGCGCTGCCACAACACGTCAAGCCAAGCCAGCGCCGCCCGCTGTTTAGCCGCATTGGCTCCGTCTTCACTGTAGACCAGTATGGCAGCGTCAACAAATACACCGCCCGAGGCGGCGCGCGCAGCACCGTTCATGCGCTGCGCGAGTCAACAGCCGCACGCCGCGGGTAAGCGCTGGCGTCAGACGACCAGCGCCGGTCCTTGTTCTGCCAGTCTTGCATGCCGCGCTGGTAGGCGTCGGTACGCCGCATTTTTTCCGCCAACATTTCACCCACCAAGCGCGACACACTGGTGTTGCGCCGTGCTGCCTCCATGCGCGCCCAATCGGCCACCGAGTCGTCCATGGTGATAGTGACGTTTTTCATGGCAATTTTCATAACGCTGATGGTACACAAAATTCGTGTTGCACGAAGTTTGTGTGGCTACAAGCCGTGATAGCGCAGGGCCGGTTTTTGCGGTGTCCGCAAAACTATTGGCGCCCACCACCGCGAATGGCTCACTTCAAGCGCATTTGCGCCGCCCGGGCATGCGCCTGTAGCCCTTCGCCGTAGGCCAATTCGGCGGCAATTTTGCCCAGCGTTTGCGCGCCCTGCTCGCTGACTTCAATCAAGCTGCTGCGCTTTTGGAAGTCGTACACCCCCAATGGACTGGAAAAACGGGCCGTCCCACTGGTGGGTAGCACATGGTTGGGGCCTGCGCAGTAGTCACCTAGGGACTCACTGGTGTAGGCCCCAAGAAAAATAGCCCCCGCATGGCGCAGCAACGGCTCCCAGCGGTGTGGGTCCTGACAGGCGACTTCGAGGTGCTCAGGCGCAATGCGGTTGCTGATCGCGCAGGCCTCTTCCATGCTGCGCGTCAAAATCAATGCACCGCGGCCGGTCAAGGACTTGGCAATGATCTCGGCCCTCGGCATGGTTGGCAGCAAAAGGTCTATGGCGGCTTGCACCGCATCGAGGTAGGCCGCATCGGGGGACAACAAAATACTTTGCGCTAACTCGTCATGCTCGGCCTGGCTGAACAAATCCATCGCTACCCATTGCGCGGGCGTGCTGCCATCGGCCAGCACCAAAATCTCGGACGGCCCCGCAATCATGTCGATGCCTACCGTGCCAAATACACGTTTTTTAGCACTGGCGACGTAGGCATTGCCAGGGCCGGTGATTTTGTCCACTTTAGGCACCGTAGCGGTGCCGTAGGCCAGTGCTGCGACGGCTTGCGCACCGCCCAAGGTGAAGGCCCGGGTAACGCCGGCGACATAAGCAGCCGCGAGCACCAGTGCGTTTTTTTCGCCTTTTGGGGTCGGCACCACCATGATGATTTCAGCCACACCCGCGACATGAGCCGGGATCGCATTCATCAGCACTGACGACGGATAAGCGGCCTTACCGCCGGGCACATAGATGCCAACACGGTCCAGCGGCGTGACTTTTTGGCCCAGCAAGCTACCGTCTTCGTCGCGGTACTGCCAGCTCTGGCCGTTGGCCTTTTTTTGCGCTTCATGGTAGCGGCGCACACGCCGAGCGGC
>JAYULP010000388.1:0-3327 GCA_043763445.1 Polaromonas sp. | reverse complement strand
TTGCAGAAGACGATGCAATGGGCCGGGGCGGTTTGGCGGCGGTAACGCAAGCACTGATTGACCTCAAGCTGCCGCCTCTGGTAGGCAGCGCCTTGTCTGCTGTCAATAGTGAGAAGGTCGACGCCGCGGTGGCCACATTGGTCAAGCTCCAACCGCAAGCGATTATTCAGGTGAGTTTGTTCAATTCTTCTGCTGCTTTTATTAGAAAAATGCGTGCCAGCGGCTACGGCGGGCAGTTTCTTAATTTTTCGGTTGTGGGTATCGACCCTCTTTTTACAGCGTTGGGCAAGGAAATTGGCGGGGTCGTGATGTCGCAGGTGGTGCCATCGCCGCGCAGCACTGGCACGCCGTTGGTCAAGGAGTACCTTGACGCGCTCAACCAAACCGACCAAACCGCCAGCTATGAAAGTATGGAGGGCTACATTGCAGCTCGAGCGTTCGCCGAAGGCGTGCGGCGCAGCGTGGCGGACAGCGCGCGGGTTGACAAGGCAGGGCTGCAAAGGGCTTTTGACTCTATGACCGACTACAACATGAATGGTTTTCGAGTCAACCTCCGCGCAAAAAAGTACGAGTCGATTCGGGTAATCGACTTAGTAACGATTACTGCGGACGGCAAGGTTGTGCGGTAGTCGTTTAGGCGGCAAACGGCGCCGCCTAGCTGGCTGTGGCGCGCTGTGGTTGGGCGCTTCGCGTTTTTTTTAGGTGGTCTATGGCACGGCTTGCGCGTTTAGCGTTGCCCCATCACTTGCACCACTTGGTGCAAACTGGCAACAACCACCAATGCATTTTTAACTGTACCGCACACTACCAACAGTTTTTGCAGTTGTTGGCTGAAGCCTCACGCCAGTCTAAGGTGTCAATTCACGCTTATGTATTGATGCCGGACCACTTCCATTTGTTGGCAACGCCGAACGAAGACAACAATGGCTTGTCGCAAATGATGCAAGCGCTTGGACGACGTTATGTGCGGTATTTCAACGACTCCAGCGGCCGGTCGGGCACATTGTGGGCTGGACGTTACCGTTCAACGGTGCTGCAGCCGGCACTGTATGGTCTGCAGTGTATGGTGTACGTGGACCTCAACTGTGTGCGTGCCGGCATCGGTGCAGCGGCTGCGCACTACCCTTGGTCAAGCCACGCGCACTATGCAGGGTTGCGGGTTGACCCACTGGTCACGCCGCACGCGGTTGCTTGGGCGATGGGCAATACTCCGTTTGCTCGTGAGGCTGCGTACACCAACATGGTGCAGCTCGGTCTTAGCCCTGCACAACAAAGTGTGCTAACAAACGCTGTCTTGCGAGGCTGGGCGCTTGGCGATGAACACTTTGTTGCTAATTTACAAAAAAAGACAAAACGCCGGGTGATGCGCGCCGCAGTTGGACGTCCCGCGTTGACCTTGACGTCACCACAGAAGTTGACAAGCACTTAATTCACACGCCTATTTTTCTAAAATAAACGTGTCCCTAATTGTTTAGGGCTGCAATTAATCCCTTTTTAATTAGGTTCTGACCCTAATTAAATTGATTGGTGTTGTTGTTACTGCGTTCTATCATTAGCGGGTTGACTAATTTTTGCGACAACCACTATCCATTAGGAGTGCGCCATGACGACGGCTGCTGAAATCCAGCATATTAAAGACCACGGTTTGTACGCTGGTGCAAATGAGCACGACGCCTGTGGTGTGGGCTTTGTGGCGCACATTAAAGGCCACAAGTCACACGCTATTGTTCAGCAAGGTCTGAAAATTCTTGAAAATCTAGACCACCGGGGTGCAGTCGGCGCGGACAAACTGATGGGCGACGGCGCTGGCATTTTGATCCAGTTGCCAGACGCGCTGTACCGCGAAGAAATGGCAACGCGAGGGGTAGCGTTGCCGCCACCGGGTGAGTACGGCGTAGGCATGGTGTTTTTGCCGAAGGAGCATGCGTCGCGTCTGGCGTGTGAGCAGGCACTGGAGCGCGCCGTCAAGGCTGAAGGCCAAGTGTTGCTTGGCTGGCGTGATGTGCCGGTGAACCGCGACATGCCCATGTCGCCAACCGTGCGGGATAAAGAGCCAATTTTGCGCCAAATCTTTATTGGCCGCGGTAACGATGTCATTGTGCAGGACGCGCTTGAGCGCAAGCTCTACGTCATTCGAAAAACTGCCAGTGCTGCCATCCAAAGCCTGCACCTGACGCACAGCAAAGAGTACTACGTACCCAGCATGTCCAGCCGCACGGTGGTCTACAAGGGGTTGCTGCTGGCCGATCAGGTGGGTACTTACTATCTAGACTTGCAGGACACGCGGTGTATCTCGGCGCTGGGCTTGGTGCATCAGCGCTTTTCGACCAATACGTTCCCAGAGTGGCCGCTGGCTCACCCGTACCGGTATGTGGCTCACAACGGGGAGATCAACACCGTCAAAGGCAACTACAACTGGATGAAGGCACGCGAGGGCGTGATGTCGTCGCCAGTTCTCGGAGCCGACCTGCAAAAGCTCTACCCGATCAGCTTTGCGGACCAGTCCGATACCGCTACTTTTGACAATTGCCTGGAGTTGCTGACCATGTCGGGCTACCCGATCAGTCAAGCGGTGATGATGATGATTCCCGAGCCCTGGGAGCAGCACACCACCATGGATGAACGCCGCAAAGCGTTTTATGAGTACCACGCTGCCATGCTGGAGCCGTGGGACGGCCCAGCGTCTATTGTGTTTACTGACGGCCGACAAATTGGTGCCACGCTGGACCGTAATGGCCTGCGCCCATCGCGCTATTGCGTGACCGATGATGACCTGGTCATCATGGCGTCTGAGTCGGGCGTGCTGCCAATTGCCGAACATAAAATAGTGCGCAAATGGCGATTGCAGCCCGGCAAGATGTTCTTGCTTGACCTCGAACAGGGCCGCATAGTGGATGACGAAGAAATCAAAGCCACACTCTCGCACAGCAAGCCGTATAAGCAGTGGATTGAAAACCTGCGCATCAAGCTGGGCGATTTGCCCGCCGCGCCGCGCCTTGCAGCGCCAACGGCTAGCAGCCCGACGGCTGAAGCATCCTTGCTTGACCGCCAGCAAGCGTTTGGCTACACCCAAGAAGACATCAAATTTTTGATGTCGCCAATGGCTGTCAACGGTGAAGAGGCGACCGGCTCCATGGGCAACGACAGCCCACTGGCTGTGCTGTCCAACAAAAATAAGTCGCTGTACAACTATTTCAAGCAGCTGTTTGCGCAGGTCACCAATCCGCCGATTGACCCGATCCGCGAAGCAATTGTGATGTCGTTGGTGTCCTTCATCGGCCCTAAACCCAATTTGCTGGACATCAATCAGGTCAACCCGCCAATGCG